>JALQSZ010000398.1 GCA_023264135.1 Acidimicrobiales bacterium | reverse complement strand
ACCAATTGAACAATTTGTGCAAGAGCGGTGTCGTTGCCGATGCGAGTTGCTTCAACGACAAGGTGCCCATTCGCGTTGACTGTTGCGCCGACAACATCGTCGCCGGGCCCGACTTCAACGGGAACTGGCTCGCCCGTGATCATCGACATGTCGATGGCGGAATGGCCATCGACGACGATGCCGTCGGTGGCAACCTTTTCTCCAGGGCGCACAACGAACCGAACACCGACCACAAGTTCTTCGAGTGGAATCTCGGTTCCATCTTCGAGTCGCGCCGTCTTCACGCCGAGCTCGGCAAGTTTGCGCAACGCGTCACCAGAACGACGTCGAGCGCGTGCTTCAAACCACTTGCCCAACAAGATCAGCGAAATGATGACGCCAGCGGTTTCGAAGTACACGTGGGCGGTATCGCTTTTCGATGCCATACCCGCCATTCCGCCCATCGACCCCGAGGTCTCGTCGGCGGCGTGCAAAAAGAACAGTGCGACAGTCGACCATGTCCAGGCCGCAAGTGTTCCCATCGAAACGAGCGTGTCCATCGTGGCCGTGCCATGACGGAGATTGATGAGCGCCGCGCGATGAAAGCCCCAACCGCAATAGAACACAACGGGGGTGCTCAACGCGAAGGCGACCCATTGCCAGTTGGTGAACATGAATGCAGGCACCATCGAAATGAGGACGGTGGGGACCGTCAGAATGACCGCAACGAGCAGTCGGATCCCGAGCGTGTGCGCGTATTCGGCTTCGGCCTCGTCGCGTCGGTCGACTTCGGGAACGTGATAGCCGAGCGATTCGATCTTTGCGGCAAATTCAGTGCGCCCGGTGAGAGACGGATCGAAATGCACCGTTGCGCGCGCTGCGGCCAAGTTCACATCGGCCTGTGAAACTCCGTCAATCTTGCTGAGACCTTTCCCGATGCGAGTCGCGCAGGCAGCACAGGTCATTCCCTCAATCGGAAGATCGATGCGTTCCAGCGGTGAAGCGTTTGTGGAGCTGGCCATCTCCCCACGATACGACTGCGAAGCCGCTTCGACTCAGCGTGCTGGTCGCACCATGCTGACAACCGTCATCGTTTCCGACACCTCTGTGAGTGTGCGGTCGTAGCGGTAGCCCTCGGGGTGGCGAAACTTGGTGAGTGCTTTGGGATCTTCGGCACCAGTTTCGAGAAGAAAACGAACGAGAGCGCCTTTCAGCAACTTGTTCCAATGGTTGACCGTCGTGAATGACCGCTCGCCATTCACCGGTTCACCTTCATCGAGAAACTTCACGGAGAAGACCGCAGCTGGCGCTGTTTTTGCGCCGGTCTCAGAACTGAACGGTGCCCACGCGTTGTCGTGCTCTTTGGGTAACAAGTTCCACACCACCGCACCGCCAACCGCCGAAGAAACTGCAGCAGTCAATGGTCGACGCCACCAGGTCGACAACTTTCCGATGGGGGCCAACGTTGCGCCCATCTTCAACTTGTAATCAGGAATCATGTCGTCAGGACGAACGACACCCCACAGCCCGCTGAAGAGCAAAACGTGTTTCGACAATCGCTTTCGATCGCGAGTTGTGAGCGATGCGACATCGAGCGCGTCGTACAACACGCCGGTG
>JALQSZ010000397.1 GCA_023264135.1 Acidimicrobiales bacterium | reverse complement strand
CATGTGCGAACACTTTCTGAGATGCAGATACTCGTGAGCGCGTCAACGCAAGGCGGTGCAATCGATGATTCCGCATCAAAACTTCTCACCCGTTCGATTCGATTCGAAGGAAAGAGCGCGGAGGATGTGCTTGTTCCTCGAACCGCGGTCACTGCGCTGAAAAGTTCCGACAATGTTGATGCGCTCGTTGAAGCTTCCGTCACGACTGGTCATTCACGGTTTCTTGTCTACGGCGAAGATCTCGATGACATCGTCGGCACCGTGCATGTGCGGTCGGTGCATGGAGTGCCCCGTGAACGACGAGCAACGACGCTGGTCTCGACATTGATGCGTCCGATGTTCGAGTTGCCAGAGAGCCGCGACTTAGCCGATGTGCTCCTCGACCTTCGGCGAGCAAACACGCATATGGCCGTTGTTGTCGACGAATATGGCGGCACTGCTGGGATTATCACGCTCGAAGACATTCTCGAAGAGATCGTGGGCGAAATTGGCGATGAGCATGATCGCCGCACCCCATCAACTTCCGTTCCCGGCCGTCGGAACGAATGGTCGTTGCCCGGAGGTCTTCATCCGGACGAAGTTGCCGAACAAATCGGATGTGTGATCCCCGAAGGTGAATACGAAACGTTCGCCGGATTCCTACTTGATCAACTCGGTCATCTTCCCCTCGTTGGTGAGACCGTCGCGTGGGAAGGCTGGAGTTTCGAAATCTCCGAAATGGATCGACGCCGCATTGCGCAAGTAACTGCTCGCAGGCTGCTCGACGACGCAACCTCCGATAGCGCCGGTTCTGAAACGGATGATCGTGAGAGGGGGGAGAACTGACATGTGGCCATTTGTAGTGATCGTCGTTCTCCTTGCGATCAATGGATTTTTCGTTGCTCTCGAATTCGCACTTGTTGGATCGCGTCGTAGCCGTCTTGAACCGTTGGCCGAAGCCGGAGATCGTTCTGCGATCCGCGCGTTGGCGGCAATGAAGGAATTGAGTATTCAACTCGCAGGTGCCCAATTAGGCATCACCGTTGCATCGCTCGTGCTTGGCCTTGTGGGTGAACCGGCGGTAGCGCATCTCCTCGAGTCCGTTGCGCATCATGCATCGTGGGTCCCGCAAAGCTGGGTGCATCCAGTCGCGGTCGTTCTGGGCCTGCTCATCATTGTGTTTGCCCACATGGTGTTGGGTGAAATGGTGCCGAAGAACCTGACGCTCACACATCCCGAATCAGTCCTGAAGGTCGTGAGTGGACCAAACCGCTTGTACCTGCTCGTTGCTCGCCCGCTTGTGATTGTTCTCAATTGGTTCGGGAACGTCGGTGTTCGACTTTGCGGTGTTGAGCCGAAAGATGAACTCTCTGACGCGCATTCGGCCCAGGAACTCGCAGTATTGGTGTCGGTGTCACAAGAGGAAGGCGCAATTCCCACCTTCTCGGCCGAACTTCTGTCTGGGGTGTTGGATTTTGGGCAACGAACGGTTGAATCGGTGATGGTTGGCCGCGACGCAATCGCGGCAGTGTCGATTGAGGCAACACCACGTGAACTCGACGACGCGGTGCGCGAACTTGGTCACACCCGGTTATTGGTTGTTGGTGACGGTGGGATCGAC
>JALQSZ010000396.1 GCA_023264135.1 Acidimicrobiales bacterium | reverse complement strand
GTTCGTGGAACTCATTCTCGGCCTCATCGCTGCGGGCACGATCGTGTTCTTAGGTTTCCGTCGCTCATGGAACACGGCCCTGGTTGCCACGCTTCTCGGCGCGGTGGGGGCTGTCATCGTTTCAATCGGTGGATGGACGTCAACACCTTCAGGTTTCGCGACGTCGTGGTACCCGCTCGTTGCATCGATCCTCGCTCTGGTGCTTTCACTGTCGTGTTTCGTAATGCGCGCAGCGTCTCGACGAGTTCGAGTTGCAGTCATGGTTGGTGCGGTGGCGGCATTGGCCTGGTGGGTCGCGCTGAACTTCGCGTCGCTTACTGCCGTGTTCCTCCCGAATTCGTTTTCCGCGGGCATTGTCCGCTGCACGATCGGAATCGTCCTCGGCATCGCGGTCGGAGTAGCGATCGTGATCGTCGTGAGCGGAGGCTTTACCGACGACCCAGTTCCGACTCACGCAGAGGTTGAGAACGGCACCGCGTCGGCGCCCTGAAAGGGTTGGTCCTTCCGAGGTGGCATCGGCCCGTAGTGGCCAACAATCGACCGACGTAATTCATGCAGCGCATCGGAACGAAGTTGGCTTACCCGCGAACGAGTCACTCCGAGTTCAGCGGCCAACGCTGCGGTGGTTTGGCCCCCAACAAACTGGCCAATGATCACCTGGCGATGCCGATCGGGAAGTGCATCGATGGCGTCACGTAAATACGAAAGCAATTCCGCGTGTTCGAGCAGTTCCACCACATCGGGTTGGGCGTGATCAACGAGCTCTTCACTTCGAGAGGAGCCGTTGTCGCCATCGGAATGTGTGCGATCAAGTCGACCAACGGTGCTGGTTTCGACTCGGGCTTTGACATCGATGACCTGTTGCAGCGTGGACCCCGATTCCGCCGCAAGTTCTTCCATTGACGGACGACGTCCGTACCGAGACGTAAGCGCGTTTTCCACGAGTTCGATTCGGCGTGCCGCGGAACGAAGCGATCGTGGCGCCCAATCATCGGCACGAACGACATCGAGCACCGCGCCGCGAATACGGAGCGCGGCAAATCGTTCAAAGGGAATGCCGCGGGTGGCATCGAATCTCCACGCCGCTTCAACAACTCCCAAGGCTCCGGCGCGAATCAGTTCCGCTCGCTCAACATGGCGAGGAAAGTGGGTTGCGAGCGACGCAACCACTTTGGGTACGACCGCAAGACCTCTCTCCACCAGTGCTGCAACTTCGGGATCCATCGATTGCCCGTTCATGTGACTCCCCCTCCGCGCTGTTGCGCGTTCCCGCACCCAGAGGTCGGCGAAACCTCCCCTTTCGCCGCCCATCCCCGCAACCGGTTGATTGCCGGATCGCCACCCTAGGAACGCGCGCGAACAAAAAACTGGTCACCCTGGCCCTTTTTGCTGAGTCGTCTGGCTCATCAGTCCCAAGCCCAGAGCGACACTGGGCTTAGACGCCGGTTTCGCCCTCGAAAACTGCAGCTCTGACGCCCCGTCGGGCCAATTCAGAAAGGAACGCGAGGGAATCAACGGATTCAGCCAGGCCCGCGGCTCCGTATCGGCGAAGCGAACCTTCGACGATGAACCGGCAGGCGACGGCAGCAACCGCACCAGCGGC
>JALQSZ010000395.1 GCA_023264135.1 Acidimicrobiales bacterium | reverse complement strand
TGAGCGACGGTCGCGTTTGTGGTTTCGAGAGGCGCCGTCATTGCGTCACCCCCATCAGATCGCCGCTCTCGGCGAGATGACGTTGCACCTCGCCACGCATCAGCTCCCACAATTCATCGTGCAAGTCGGCGAATTCTTTTGAAGATCGTGCACTGACTGCATCTCGAGGACGTTCGATCTCGACGCGACGATCAGCGATGATCCGACCTGGTCGATTCGAAAGCATGACAACGCGATCAGCCAAGAGAATCGCTTCTTCAATGCTGTGAGTCACGAACACCACAGTTCGACGATCAGCTTGCCAAATGTTGAGCAACTGATCTTGAAGCACATGACGCATTTGCGCGTCGATCGCCGAAAATGGTTCATCCATTAAGAGGATGTCGGGTTCCACTGCGAGCGCGCGTGCGATGGCAACGCGCTGTTTCATTCCACCTGACAACGCACTCGGATACGCCTTCGCCCGGTCACCAATTCCAAGTCGATCGAGGTACCGCTTCGCCCGTTCATTTCCTTCGCGTTTTGGCACCCCAGCAAGGTCGAGACCAAACCGAACGTTCGAAAGCACGTTCTTCCACGGATAGATCGAATAGTCCTGAAAGACCGTGGCCGTTGCGCGAGTTGGATCCGCCACCCGAAGGTCAACCTCACCCGAACTCGGAAGCGAAAGCCCACCAATCATTCGGAGCAGCGTCGACTTGCCGCATCCCGACGGGCCAATCAAACAAACAAACTCGCCGTCATGAATTTCGAGATCAATCGGCCCGAGAGCATGGACCTCTTCTTTGCCGTCGATATACGTGCACGTCACGTCTTTCACAGCGATCCGCACATCGGCGGGAAGAAGTTCGCTCGCGCTTTGGACACTCTCTTGACTCACGTCCACCTCTATTGCGTTCGTCGGACTCAACAGCGGTGACAACACTACTGAGGCAGCAACACGTGACTGCCGTTCGCGCGTCGAAGTTCACGCACACAACGCAAATGTCCCGACCCAAGGGCCGGGACATTCAACAGTTCCTGTGGTGGAGGTGAGGAGAATCGAACTCCCGACCTCTACGTTGCGAACGTAGCGCTCTAGCCAACTGAGCTACACCCCCGCAGGGGTCGTCAATCTACCGGACAGTGCGAACCGCCACGGAATCGACAACCTGGTGGGTCAGTTTCCGCCGACGACATACATTCGAGGAAGTGCTTCCTCGTCGGTGTCGTCGAAGACCGCCGCAACGGCAGCGGCATGACCCGGAACTACTCCGCCGTTGTCTTGCATGTAGCGGACCTTTGCCTGTCGTTCGAGCTTTTGCTTTTGGGCATTGGCCAGCAACACCACGTAGCCGCCGAAGGCAGCAAGACAAAGCACGAAGAAGAGGATCATCACGCCGCCGAAGGCGAAGGCACCAAGAAGGGTCACGCCAGTTGCACCAGCGAGTCCGAAGAGGATGTCGCGGCGACGCTTCTTTTGCGGCGAAAGCTTCGGACGATGCGGCGCGAAGTATTCGCTGCCACGCAACGGCGCGGTTCCCGACGCAACCGGAGCTGCCGGTGACGAGGCTCCTGGCGCAGCGCGTTCGAGAATCGAAAGGTGATTCGAGAAGGAACTAATGGAATTCACTCGACGATGT
>JALQSZ010000394.1 GCA_023264135.1 Acidimicrobiales bacterium | reverse complement strand
ATAGCCGGGAGCACGATCCACGAGCACCACAAACTGCGTGTTGTCCGCCTCAGTCATTTGCTCTAGATCAGCAAGCGCAGCCGGCTCCAAATTGTTATCGGCCGCCATGTAGACAAGGAAGGTCCAGTCCCCGGCGCGGTCGGTTGGTGCCGACGAGGTGGACGTCGTTGACGAACTCGACGATGAGCCCCCACACGACGCAAGAACGAGCGCTCCGAAGAGTCCGAGAACTCCGAGTCGAACGACGAAGCGACTTCGACCAGGAGCCATAGACGTCTTGTGACCGCCGCTGACGACCTGCTTTGACATAACCCACCCATTTCCCGCATGCGGCAGCATGCGTCCTCGGTGTGCAACCGCCAAAGCAGTCTTAATCGTTACTTAGCCCTTGAGTTGTAACGGCTCATCGCTAAGACCCATTTGCACCCGGTCCACAACGCCGCCGAACTTTTGTTGGATTTCCTTGCTCACCGAATCGAGATCGCCGATCACCGCGAACTCCGAGAGCATTTCATCGGTAATGAGATCACCCATCGACACCCACTGGCCCTGTTTGGAAAGTCGGTTGAGTTCGTCGCCGACCTCACCCCATCCGTGGTGTTCAAGTACTCCCCTATAGGCAGGGGTAGAGCCGTAGAACGCGAGTTGCTGACGGACTGCAGCCAACTTTGGCGCAATTTCTGCTTCATCGCGGCCGACTGCGGACATGATCGGAATGGTGACTTCGACATCGCTCCGAGAACGTTGTGAGCGCTCAAGTCCCTTGGCGAGATTCGCCATTGTCACGTCGCGCAGATACGACGGCGTCGTGAATCCGTGCGCCATCAAACCGTCGGCGACCTCGCCCGCGACTGCAGTCATCGCTGGACCAACGGCGGCAACAAAGATGCGCGGATCGCCACATTCGTTCGGGCCCTGATCAAACATCGGCGTCATCAACGTGTGCTTGTAGTACTCACCTCGGAAGGCAAGGGGCGTTCCGTCGTTCCACGATGCCCAAATAGCGCGAATGGCGAGGACAAACTCGCGCATCCGAGCCGCAGGGTCAGACCATGGCATCGAAAATCGTTTCGTGATGTGCGGTTTGATCTGGCTCCCAAGGCCAAGGATGAAACGACCGTTCGATAACCGATTGATGTCGTTAGCGATAACGGCCGCGTTCATTGGATTGCGAGCGAAGGCGACAGCAATACCGGTGATGAGGTCAACACGTTCGGTCGCGGCCGCACCGAGCACCAGTGGCAGAAACGGATCGTGAGAGATCTCCACCGAAACGACACCGTCGAATCCAGCGTCTTCTGCTCGGCGAATCGCTGCGGCCGCATCGGCGAGTTCCCCGTGAATGATTGCATCGGTCTTCATCGGGCCATTCTGACCCGGACGCTGACCTAGGCCTGATCACCGCATGGTGGGTACGCTGCCGAAGTCACATTTCCCCTTCTGGAGCGCAACCGAATGTCGATCGCCATTACCGAAGACCACCGCACCCTGGCCGAGGTCACTTCTGACTTCCTTGAGCGCCACGATTCACGCGGTGCGGCACGTGAACTTCTCGAAGCACCGAGCGACTCAATGCCGTCGTTTTGGTCGGCGCTCGCCGAACTCGGGTGGCTTGGTCTGCACATCCCCGAGG
>JALQSZ010000393.1 GCA_023264135.1 Acidimicrobiales bacterium | reverse complement strand
GTCGAAGTGTGGTGATTCGAGCGGCGATGGTCCGGGAAGGAGGACGTGAGCGAAACGTGTGGTTTCGTTCATGTAGCAATCGATGGCGATCAAACAATCGAGCAACGGAAGCGCTTCTTCAAGATTCTGTGAATCGGGAACAGAGAGCGCAGGGTTGGCGGCGATGTTGATGAGCGCTTTGATTTGGCCTTTTCCAGGTGTCGCGATTTCTTCGGCCAAACACGAACACGGAACCTGTCCGAGGATTTCGGGTGCGCCGCGAACTCGACTCCGCCAACGACCAAATTCCGGTTCGCCCATGATCTTGGTGTCGGGAACCCACGTAATGGGTTTGGCGGCGGGTTTGCCAAACAGCATGCCGCCTGACTTGTCGAACTGGCCGGCGATGATGTTGACGACGTCGACGAGCCACGACGCGAGCGTTCCGAATTCCTGATTGCACAAACCGATGCGACCGTAGAGGCCACCACGTTCTGCATTCGCGAGGTCGCGCGCGATTCGGCGAATGGTGTCGGCAGGAACGCGACAGAACTCGGCCACTCGCTCGGGAGTGAAATCGACGCACGCTTCACGAACCTGTTCGACGCCTTCAACGAGACCTTCAACATTTCCGAGCGAGAAGAGTCCCTCGCTGAAGATCACGTTGCACATGGCGAGAAGGAAAGCGGCATCGGTGCCAGGGACAATGGGAAGCCATTCACTTGCATGATCTGCAGTGATCGTGCGGCGCGGGTCAATGACGATGACCTGCCCGCCACGAGCTTTGATGCCGTCGATCTGTGCAAGCTGATCGGGACTGGCCAGGAGCGAACCGCCTGACGCTTGCGGATTGCCGCCCATGATCACCCAGTAGTCGGTATGCGCGATATCGACGGTCGGAATCTTCCACATGTTTCCGTACATCAAAACGGACGAAACATTCTTTGGCCATTGGTCGACCGTGCCGGCCGAATAGATCATGGGGAAGTTGGCTTGTCCCATCAGCAACGCGCCATAGCGACTGAGGCTGAAGGAATGACCCGCGGGGTTGCCGATGAATGCGGTCATCGACTCGATGCCATGTTCGTTGAGAACACCGTGAAGAAGTTCCTCACATTTGGCGAACGCTTCGTCCCACGACACTTCGCGCCATGTCTCGCCTTCACGAATCATGGGCACGCGAATTCGATCGGGGTCCTCGTGTAAGCGGCCGAGGGTGGTGCCCTTCGGACAGATGAACCCCTTTGACCACACATCGTCACGATCGGGGCGGATGACCTTCACATGATCGTCGTCATCGAGGTGAACTTCGAGGCCGCACATGCACTCGCACAGCGGACATTGGCGCAGAAAGACTCGGGTGCCATCGGGCTCGGTTCGGTACTGCCGGCCGATGACCTTTTGGCGCGTTGTCGGTGTGGCGACGGGAACTTCCATGCTGCGACCCCCCGGTGCGTTGGAACGTGGCAGAGCGTAGACCGGAGGACTGTCTCACCCGGTCGGCACTGTGTCGGTATGGACACACCTTCCCCTTCCTTCACCATCGATTGCGATACCTGCGTCATGCAGCACACCGATGCCTGCGGCGACTGTGTCGTGTCGTTTATCTGTTCTCGCGAACCCGGCGATGCCGTCGTGGTTGACCTCAACGAGTATC
>JALQSZ010000392.1 GCA_023264135.1 Acidimicrobiales bacterium | reverse complement strand
TACCCGGCGCGTTCGCCAACGCCAGAAACGCCGGTTTACCCTCCGCGCCCATTCGCACTTGCACAAACTGCCCCGGAATCCCGTACCCCGCCGCCGCGTCCGCCCCGACAATCAAAAACAGTTGCTGTTCCGGTGCGATCGATCGCAAATGTTCAAGCGTGTCGATCGAATAGGTCGGTCCCCCGCGAACGATTTCAGCGTCGCCAGCATCGATTCCTTCGAGCCCAGCAACCGCAGACCTCGTCATCGCCAACCGATCTGCAGGTGCCGAAAGCACCCGAGTTCCCACCTTTTGCCAGGGTTCATTCGCCACCATCAGCACGACTCGATCGAGATTCAGGGCAGATCGGACCTCAACAGCAGCGGCGAGGTGGCCGATATGGGGAGGATCAAACGTGCCGCCGAGTATCCCGAGACCACGGCGAACGGAAGGCATTGGTGGAGTGTACGGTCGGGAAAGGACGAACTTCCTGTCGGTCGGCGCACGTTCGTGACAGAAGTCACGTAGCCCTCAGGGAACACCACCACCCCTTTGTGCGGTTACACCATTGTCATTTCCCCCCGAACTCTGTGTTCGGGATTTGGGTCCGGAAGAAAACCGTCGGTGGTTTCATCGACACCATGTAGGAGTCCCCCCGCTATGAGCGATTCAGTCGGCCAATACCTCAACGAGATCGGTCTCGTCCCGCTTCTCACCGCGCTCGAAGAGCGTGAGCTTTCTCAGACGATTGAAAAGGGCGTCGCGGCAGCGGCCCGGCTTGAAAACGGTGAACGTTCCGCAGCCCTGAAATCTGAGGTGCGTGCTGCTGCGGTCGCGAAAGACCGCTTCATTCGTGCAAACCTTCGACTCGTCGTCAGCGTCGCTCGTCGCTATCCCCTGCCGCCAGGCATGGAACTTCTTGATCTCATTCAAGAGGGAAACATCGGCCTTGAACACGCCGTCGACAAGTTCGATTGGCGAAAGGGCTTCAAGTTTTCGACCTACGCGACTTTCTGGATTCGTCAGGCCATTGGTCGTGCGCTCGACCAGAAGGCCAGCCTCGTTCGCCTTCCCGGCGATCGTTCTGCCGGACTCCGAGCCGCATTGCGTCAGGTCTCTGGCGATGGCGACCAACTCGACTCTGAGAATGCGTGGCTTCACCGCCTGACAACGCCAACCTCGCTTGATCGGACCATCGGCGAGGACGATTCCAACGAACTTGTCGACATCCTCCCCGATTCATTGCCAGGGCCGGAGGAAATCGTGCTCGAGCAGATCGATCACGAAATGATCGCCTCACTCCTTTCCGTGCTTGATCCTCGGGCCCGCTTGGCCGTCGAGCAGCGATTCGGCCTCCACGACGGACGCCGTCGCTCCTATCGCGAGGTCGGCGACGAACTCGGCGTCACCGCTGAAGCCGCCCGCAGACTGGTGAAGCGAGCAATGGCCTCGGTCCGAGAGAACGCTCCCGACACCATCGACGCTGTCTGAGTTTCCGCTCTGCGGAAATGGCTTTGCGCCCAAGGGCGTGCGTCTATCAACCTTGTGCCCGTGACAAGCGACTGGTCCCCATCATCTTGGCGTTCGCGAGACGTCGTGCAGCAGCCCGATTGGGCGGACCTCAACGCGCTTGACGACGTGGTCAAGCGATTGGGCACGATGCCTCCGCTTGTCT
>JALQSZ010000391.1 GCA_023264135.1 Acidimicrobiales bacterium | reverse complement strand
AGACACCTTTTCTGCAGCGGTCGCCGTATTGATCATTGCGTGTCCGTGTGCGCTCGGGCTCGCTACCCCGACGGCGATCATGGTGGGCACCGGCCGAGGTGCGCAGTTGGGGATCATCATCAAAGGTGGCGAGGTTCTCGAACAGACCCGCAGAGTCGATGTTGCCGTGCTCGATAAGACCGGCACCCTCACCGAAGGTCGCATGGAACTGGTCGACGTTGTGACGAGTTCCAGCACAAACGCCGACACCGCACTACGACTCGCTGCTGCAGTCGAAGCACGATCAGAGCACCCCATTGCTGCGGCGATTGTTGCCGGCGCTGACTCACGTCGACCTGGAGACGCAGCGTCGTCAACAGTGAGCGGGTTCGAGAATCTCCCCGGCCGCGGTGTGACGGCGACGGTGACTGCAGACTCAGGAATTTCATGGAATGTCGGAGTTGGGCGTCCTTCGCTCTTTGACTCGATCGACGCCGATCTCGAAACGGCACGCATTGAAGCTGAATCTGCGGGTCGAACTGCGGTGATCGCTGGCTGGTCGAACGCCGACAACGAACCGCTTGTCGCTCACGCCGTGCTTGTTGTTGCCGACCGGCTCAAGTCAACGAGTGCCGAAGCGGTTGCAGATTTTCATTCCCTCGGTCTTGAGGTGGTGCTCCTCACCGGAGACAATCGCCGCACCGCGGAATCCATCGGCGCGGAAGTTGGTGTCGATCGTGTTGTTGCCGAAGTACTTCCGGCCGACAAAGCCGCTGAGGTTCGTCGGCTCCAAGAAGAAGGTCGCATGGTGGCCATGGTCGGCGATGGCATCAACGATGCACCCGCGCTCGCACAAGCCGATCTCGGCATTGCCATCGGCACCGGTACCGACGTTGCGATCGAAGCGAGTGATCTCACCATTGTGAGTGGTGATCTCCGAGCTGCCGCCGATGCCATCGCACTCTCCCGACGTACCCTCGCAACGATCAAGGGAAACTTGTTCTGGGCTTTCGCTTACAACGTCGCCGCGATTCCTCTTGCCGCATTCGGCGTGCTCAATCCAGCGATTGATGAGCCAATGGATACCGACAAGGACGAAGAGATGGAAGGAGGCTACGTGTCGAGTTGATGGGTACGGGCGAAGTTCACCTACGTGATGACCAAGATCTACGAGTCCAAAACTTACAACTACGTTATGCCCAAGTTCTACAAGGGCTGTAATCTACTAATGTTTTGGCTTATTATCTGGTTTACTATGAACTTCGTCCCATCAATGTATGTCTACCATGAGAGAGACCCTACCATCGAACGTCCAAGCAACTATGTCCCAAAGTCCCAACGATGGGCACGCACCAACACCGTCATCACCTACTCAACTCGAGTTGTTACCACGCCATCTCACATGATATCCAACTGGATTGGACTCTATGAGTCCACTTGGCATGAGAAGAAAACATTGTGGGCGAAGCAACGAAAATGTCGCAACGCTCGCGAAGTCGCCAAACGGATGACTGAATCTGAGGAGGAGGACGAGGAGGAGTTCCAACGTCCGAGGAGACCGAGGAGGAGGACCAATGCACGGTCCAGATGTCGAAGTAAATACCGGGAGCCGTATGAGAAGCGGCGCCCATTCAGAAAACTGTTCAAAAAGTTGATTGTCAACGAAGCAATAAATGTGATGGGAGCAA
>JALQSZ010000390.1 GCA_023264135.1 Acidimicrobiales bacterium | reverse complement strand
GGCTCGGGCAGATACCGACAGGGGCGGTTCTCCAGCGCGCTCAAGCAATCCTTGAAGCTCTCGCCCGGTTGCCCGCTCGATGCCCTCGGGCGTCAGGGTGTCGAAGCCGCGGCGGAAGTCGTCTGATAGCCTGCCCATCGTTCGGGTCATGATCGCCGTTGGGCTGGTAATGCCTCCAACCACTTCACCTACGATTGCGGCAGGAAGGTTGCCGGGGAACAGGGCCTCTGCGGCTCCCGCCCCTGCGGCCGCTCCACCCGCCCTTGCGGCCTCGGTCGTGGCAAACTGGCGCGGCGCTTGGCGGGCCGTCTCGCTCGCGGCGCCCAGCATGCCCTGGGTCGATGGCGTCGGGAGCATTGCGCCCGCCCGCGCAGGCTGGGCAGCCATCGCAAACGGAACGGCGGCAATCGGGGCAGAGCCACCAATCACTCGGCCAGCTTGAGCAAATGGCCGAAGTCCAGGGCGCACGTCATCAGGCAGAGAGAACTGTCCAGCGGCCTCCTTCAACTGTCGACTACCGCCGACCGGATTCTCGATGTCCACGCCGGGGATCAGATTGGCGCCAGCGGTCAGAAGGTCAACGGGGGCGCCCACGACTTCAGCCAAACCCGATACGGCACCCTGCCCAAGCGTCCCAGCAGCTTCGCCCACCGTGAACCGATCAGGGCTTTGCTGCGGGAACTGACGGCGCCCCATCTGGCCAGAACCGGACATGGCGCGGCCCTGCGATGACTGTTGTGGCACGCTCTGTGCAAGTTCTTCCAGTTCGGACTCGCTCAGCGGGCCATCGGACTCGAAGCGAACGCCGTCGATCTCGTAGACAGTCACGGTTGGATCACCCTCACCTCTCGGCCTGATTGCAGGCGGATGGTCTGACCTTGGGGCTGTTCGCCTTGCTCGCCGCCTTCAACCAGCTCCACCCACCGCTGACGCAAGCGCCGCAGTTCGCCGATCTGGTTTTGAGCATTCCGGCGAATGGTCCTGTCGGCCCGGGGGTCCATCGCGAACTGCTCGGCCTCACGAATGCGGCTGCTCAGTTGATCGATGGTTTCACGGACGCGCGAACGAGCCTGAGCCTCGCCGTTGAATGGCTGGGCCTGAGTCTCGAGAAACGCCTGATAGCGCAAGTTGGAGGTCCGTCCGTCCACGGTGGACGACAGGGCAAGCGCCGTATCCCGGCCCAGGTTCTGGACAGCAGTGTTTGAAGTGACCTGACCAGGGAATACCGGATCAGCGCCAAGCAACTGCGCACCCGTGTTCAGCGTTCCCTTCACCGCTTGTTCAAGCGAGCCCGTACCAGCGGCCAGGGTACGCTCACCCTCCTGCGCCAACGGGTTCTGGAAGTCGTCTTGAGGCAGATTGGCGAGGTCATCGTCCATGCCGGCCTGCGCCGTGCTGACGGGCTGAGACTGTCCCAAGTCAACGAGATTGGTCTGCCCGCTGATGGGGTCGGTGCGAAGCTCGAAGCGACCTGATGCGATGCCTCGGGCAATGTCGGGCTCGACTCCGGCCTCAACAAGCGCGCTGGTCCTGCGTTGAATGGCGTCGGGCTCCGGCGCGGGAGGCTGTGCGCCCTGAACCTGCCGAGCGTTGCCGCGGTCGCTGACCTGGAAGAATCCCTGCTGCCCCTCCGGCGTCTGGCCCTGGACCGGCGACGTGGCAAATTCTT
>JALQSZ010000038.1 GCA_023264135.1 Acidimicrobiales bacterium | reverse complement strand
CTCGCCATCGGTACCGGTTTCGAACGCCACTACAAAGTGCTGAAACGACTCGGTGCGACGCCACTCGGCCGCGGTCGATGGGTTCTCGCAAAGATCGGCATGGTGAAGATTCTCCTCATAGTGCAGATCGCACTCATCGTGATCGCCGCGTTCCTTCTCAGTTGGAATCCCGGTGGCACTCCGTGGCTCGCGATTCCTGCAGTGATTCTTGGCGCCTTCGCATTCGGTGGAATCGGCCTTCTGATGGCAGGAACACTCCGAGGAACCGTCACGCTCGCGCTTGCCAACGGCCTCTATCTCCTCTTGCTTTTGCTCGGCGGAATGATCATTCCATTCAGTGAGATGCCCGGTTTCTTGGGGACAATCGGCAAAGTCCTGCCATCGGGAGCGCTCAGCCAAGTTCTGCAGTCGTGCCTTCGAAGTGGTGCGCCGTCTTCCGGTTCTGCATGGATCGTGCTTGCAGTGTGGGCAGTTCTCGCCCCACTCGCTGCAGTGAAGTTCTTCCGCTGGGAGTAACGCTCTATGCGGGTGGCAGCGTTCTCGGCGCGTCGACCGGCGAACCATCGAGACCACCGTGCTCGCCTTCTTCCCATTCGAGAATTTCGCGTTCAGTGAGTGAAAGACCTTGTCGTTCTGCTTCTTGATGTCGAGCAGCCCATCGGAAGAACATGCTGGCGATGATCGCCCACAGGTACACCGTTTCGAGGACCTTCATGATCATGCCGGCAGCAACTTGATCATCCATGACCGAGATTCCCCACAACCGAATGGGCTGGTCGTACGCGCTGTAGACCGGATCGCCAGCATTCACCAACCACGCCGCGGGAAGTGTGGGAACGATCGACTGCGCGAACAGGTAGACCATCTGCGCCGGCAGCGACAATCGCAGTTCAGGCCACGGACCACACACCGGCACCCACATCAACAACGCCGTGAGCACGAAGATCACGTGAGCTGCGAAATGGAACGGCCCATTCGTGACCGCGGTATTGACGAACGGTTGCCAGTGACTCAGCAGGTTCCACGCGTTGAAAATGCCCCACGCCAAGAGCGGCTTCGCCAAGAACCGAACCACATGCCAAGTGCGACCATCGGACCGAACCAACAGTTCGGCCAACCAGCTCGGACACGACAACAAGAACAGCGGTGGAACCACAAGGGTCAGCACTAAATGCTGAAACATGTGGCCCGAATACAACCGTTGTTCGGCAATGTCATGGAGTGGCCACACTGAGGCGAACACCATGAATCCGAGCGCCGCCCAGAACGCCACGACCTGGCGACGGCTGACCACTTGCGTGCCCGGCTCCACCACCTTCGGCCCAATCACGCGTGCAACGTAGAAACCACCGCATGCGATCGCGAAGACAAGTCCCCACACTTCCCAATGGGGAGTGAACGAGGGGAACTCGCCGGCAAACATGTCAGTCCTCATCGTCGGTCACGCATGGACCGACCGGCCTCAGCCGTGCTGACCCTGGAACCAGATACGGAAAGTCGACAGCACCGCGATGTACACGAGTACGGCGAGAACCAGACCCATGTAGAAGATACGAGTGAGGATCGGCTTGTCGAACTTCAGATGCATGAAGATGTAGACGATCGTGAAGAACTTCACGGCCATCAGAATCATGAGCACTGGAATAACGAGTTCGTCGGCCCACACCGGGAAGTCCGGGAACGCGTAGGTGAAAACCTCGATCAGTGTGAGCACCGCAAGGAAGATCGCGGTCAGGACATAGACCTTGTCGCGCGAATAGTCCTTTACGGCGCCGTCAAGAACGGCGGTAGGCACGTTGTCATGTGAAGTAACGGTCATGTGATGCTCCTCGATCAGGAGGGGATGAGGTACACGACGGCGAAGATGACGACCCAAACGACATCGACGAAGTGCCAGTACAGACCGACGATTTCGACGGTCTCTGCCTTATGTTCCGGAATCTTGCCTCGGAGCGACAACAACACGAGCGACACCAGCATGATGATGCCGATGGTGACGTGGATGCCGTGGAAGCCGGTGAGTGTGTAGAACGCCGAGCTGAATCGGCTGGTGGTGAAGCCGAGACCTTCGCGAACGAACACGGTGAATTCGTAGATCTGACCAGCGATGAAGGTTGCACCGAGAACGGCAGTGGCACCGATCCAGACACGCATGCGCTGGTGCTCGCCTCGTTCGATCGCCGACACGGCCAACACCATGGTGAGCGAGGACATGAGCAGCACGAACGAAGAGGTCGACGTGAACGGGATGTCGAAGATCTCGTGTGGAGTCGGACCTTCAAGCGGGTGCTTGTAAAGCAGGTAAGTGGTGATCAGACCACCGAACAACAAGCATTCCGAGGCCAGGAACAACCACATACCCAACTTGGTGTTGGAGATGCCGGTGTTCGTGTCGGCGTCGATATGGGCGTGCGCCTGATGCGCATCGGCCTCAGCCAGCGTCGGACGGGAGGTGAGTGTTTCAGCCAACGGTCTCGACCTCCTTCACTGCCTCTGCGGAGTCGGGCACCGCGGCATCGCCACCATCGGAGGCGTGCGCTTCGGGACCATGATCATCGTGCGCGGCATCGGGATCATCCGGCGGTTCCATGACCCAGCCGTAGATACCGGCAACCACGATGATGCCGCCGATCAGGGCGAGCCACAGGCTGAAGATGATGCCGTAGGCAACGATCGGAAGACCGAAAGCCAACACGAGCGGCCAGTACGACGGCGACGGAAGGTGAATGCCCTTGCCATCGGTGCGTTGCTGCGCGACCTCTGCGGTCGAAGCGATGCGCACGAGCTTGCCGTCTTTGGTTTCGCCGTACTTGCGGTACCAGAAGTCGTCGACGCGAGTAACGGTCGGGATCGGATCGAAGTTGTACACCGGCGTCGGTGACGGAACCATCCATTCGATGGTGCGGCCGTCCCACGGATCGGGGCCCACCGGCGGAAGGTTCTTTGCCTTCACCTTGCTGTAAATGATGTTGAAGACAAACAGGCCAACACTGCTGGCGAGTGTGAAGGCGCCAATAGTGGCGACCTTGTTCCAAAACTCGAAGCCGTAGCCCGCGTCGTAGGTGTAGATACGACGGCTCATGCCCTGAAGACCGAGCACGTGCATCGGCGCAAACGTGAGGTTGAAGCCAAGAAGCATCAACCAGAAGTTCGCCTTGCCGAGGCTCTCGTTCAGCATGTAGCCAAACGCCTTCGGCCAGTAGAAGTAGAACGCGCCCATGAATCCGAAGAACGCACCACCGAAGAGCACGTAGTGGAAGTGGGCGACGATGAAGTAGGTGTCGGTCTGCTGCGAGTCCATCGGAGCAACCGAGTGCATCACGCCTGAAAGACCACCGATGGTGAACATCGTGACCAGGCCGATGGAGAACAGCATCGGCGAAGTGAACTTCAACTTGCCGCCCCACATCGTGGCGGTCCAGTTCAAGATCTTCACGCCAGTCGGCACCGCGATGAACATCGTGGTGAGCGAGAAGGTGGTGACCGAAATCGGGCCAATGCCGGACGCGAACATGTGGTGCGCCCACACGCCCCATCCCACGAAACCGATTGCTGCACCCGAGAAGACGACGAAGGGATAACCAAACAGGGGCTTGCGGGAAAATACGGGGACCACTTCTGAGATGATGCCGAAACTCGGCAGGATCAAGATGTACACCTCCGGGTGACCGAAGATCCAGAAGAGGTGCTCCCACAACAGCGGATTCGCGCCCTTCGCCACGTTGAAGAAGTTGGCGTGGAAACCACGATCGAGCATGAGCAAGACCTGCGCCGACGTGAGTACCGGAATCGCGAAGAGCAACAAGAACTGCGAGACCATCGCCATCCAAGTGAAGATCGGCATGCGCATGAGTGTCATGCCCGGAGCTCGCATATTGAGCACCGTCACGATGAGGTTCACTGCACCGGTCAGCGATGCGATACCAGTGATGATGAGACCAAGGTTCCAGAAGTCGATGCCATGTGTTGGCGAGAAAATAACGCCGCTGTTCGGGGCGTACATGAACCAACCACCATCGGCACCGCCACCCATCAACCAACTGGTGTTGATGAAAATGCCACCAAACAAAAACGCCCAGAAACTGAACGCGTTAATTCGGGGGAACGCGACGTCTCGCGCGCCGATCTGCAATGGAATGAGATAGTTCGCAAACGCTGCACCGATAGGCATAACGACGAGGAAGACCATCGTCGTGCCGTGCATTGTGTACACCTGGTTGTAAAGGTTGGCGCTGAGAAGCGAGCCGCGCGGCGCCCACAACTGCATACGAATAAGCAGTGCTTCAACGCCACCGATCATCAAGAAGAAAATTGCTGCGGCGCCATACATGATGCCGATCTTCTTGTGATCGACGGTGGTGAACCATGAACGAACACCAGTCTCGGCGGTCGGTCGCGTGAACACACCAGTTGGCGTGTAGCCGTCGTCGGATTCACCCGACGGAAGGGCGAGGGGGCGGTCTTCAGTTAGTGCCATGACCAACTCCAAAGAATGCGGTGCGGACGTTCATCACAATGCTCAGTTCAGCGTCTCGAGGAATGCGACCAACTGGTCGATCTGCTCTTCAGTGAGGTTCAGGTTTGGCATGCCACGACCACCCTGCGGATACATCGGCTTCAAAGCAGGTGCGTTACGCAACCATGCTTCGAGGGTGACGCGGTTGACATTGGCCGTATCGACTTTGCCGCCGGTAAGTGCAGCGCCGGGATCACCAGCAGCAGCAACATCGCCCATCGGAAGTGCTTGACCGTCGGACGACACAGGTTCGTACAAGTTGAAGATCGAACCAGCGAAGGTGCCACGGGTCATGAGATGGGTGAGGTTCGGAGCAACACCAGACACCAAAGGCGGCGGTGTTTCCTTCATCTTCAGATCGTTAATGCCGTTGATGACGTGACACTGCGCGCACAGCGACTGCCACACCTTCTTGCCGGCGAGTGCGGTCGGATCAGTGGGATCAGCGCCGTGATCTTTGAGCTGATTCTTGACCCACGCGTCGTAGTCACTGGTTGACACTGCACGAACAAGCATGCGCATGTTGGCGTGCGAAAGACCGCAGAACTCAGTGCACTGACCGCGGAACACGCCGGGTTCATCGGCCTGCAACTTCAGAGGGCTGTACAAACCGGGAACAGCGTCTTTCTTACCGTTCAGACCAGGGATCCAAAACGAGTGGATGACATCGTTCGAGGTGGTCGTGACCTGCACGGGCTTACCGGCTGGAATGACCATCTCGGTTGCGGTCGTGATGTCTTCGGGACCGTCGTAATTGCCGTCGTTGTTGACGTCGTACTTGTACTGCCACCACCACTGCTGACCAGCAACCTGCACGTTGATCGAGTTCGGCTCTTCACGATTGAGATTGATGAGCGTCATCACCGTGCCAACAGCAATGCCAGCGAGGATGAGTGCAGGAAGAATGGTCCAACCGATTTCGAGCGTGGTCTTTCCGTGCACCTGCGCCGGGAATTCATCCGGATCGGCGTCGCGACGTTCACGGAACTTCCACGAGATGAAAACTGCAGCGCCAAGAACGCCGATGAAAACCACAAAGGCGATCGAGGTGACGGGGATAAGGAGCTGCTGAATGCTTTCGGCCGATGGACCTTGCGGCACCAGCGTGGTGAGCGGCTTGCCAGCGTTCTGGAAGGAATTGACGATCAACGCGGCAAACAACACCGTCACGACCGTGAACGAGAAGACCGCCAGAATTCGAACGATTTTGGGAAGGCGCTGCATTTACTCTCCTCGAGAGGCGGGGACGAACCCGCTCCGGGGCGAACGAACCGACGACACGAGGCCGCGGCCACTAGGACTGCTGCAGTACTGAACGGTGTGAACGAAGTGTTCACCAGTCTGAGCCAAACGCGCCAACCGAGCGGAGGATTCCGCGGGGTTGACCGAGAAACAAGAAACAGCCGTGCTCATGCGGTGGTTCCGCCCTGAATCACGATGGGTGCATCGGGAGCCGGACCTGCGGCACCCTCAGTGGTGTGGCTTTCGGAGGTGTGGTGTTCAAAGTCGCGTTCACCGATCACTGCACCAGCAATACCGGCGGCGATGATGGCGAGGACGCCAAGCACCACAACCACCGTGGTGACCCACTTGGCCGATGACGGCTTCAGGGCCAAAAGCACGGCGACAAGGAAGAAGACCAGCGCCACCAAACCGAAGACCCACACCGAACCGACCTTCGAGACCGAAAGAAGGACTCGGGAAAGGCCGATGGCCACGATGGCGATGAGAAGAATCGAAATGACCGGCACGCGGAATGGGTCAATGAAGCGGTGGTAGAGCTCGGCGTTGGTGTGATCGTCGCCGGTTGCTCGTTCGGCCCAGGTACGAACGGTCCAGGTGAAGGCCACGACCAGAAGCACCGCAACGGCGGCGTAGGTCAGACGGCCGGTTTCGGTGGCGAGGCCAATGAGAAGAAGCACAAATGCGAGAGCGCCAAGAGCCGGCAGGTAGTTGACGCCCGATGGCGCACGAGTCAGCGGCACCGATTCGGTGTGCACGACCTGCGCTTCGGCTTCGGGATCAGCATCGCGGAAAGCGATGAGCAATCCGGCGAGGGCAGCGGAGGCAACTGCAAGACCAACGAAGAAGGCGTAGGCGAAGTGATTACCAACGCCGCCCTTCCAACCAAGGGTGAGTGGACCCATGATGCGGTTCATCAACGACTGGGTCTGACTCGTGAACCCGACGACGAACGCGGCGATCAGCGAGAAGATCGCCAGACCGGCGAAGAACCGAAACGCTGTTGTGAACATCCGCGAGGAGAGCATGGCGGCCTACTTGGTGACGTAGATGGAGATCCAGATCAGGGCATAGACGGCAACCATCGCGTACCAAAAAACAGCAGCGGCGGTAATGCCATCGTGTTGGCGAGCAGTGAACTGCCCACCGAGGGCTCGAAGGCCCATAAGAGCGACAAACAGCATCGCCAGCACCAGCATCACGATGTGTGCGCCAGTGATTGTGTAAATGAGAACGCCCTGAATTCCTGACGCGACATCGAGCTTCATGAGATGCCAGAGGTAGGTCGTCATGACGATCGTGGCGATACCAAGCATCAGGGTGAGACCCAATGCGAGGTAGGCGTTCACGCGGTCGTTCTTTGCAATTGCGGCAACGGCCCATTGCATGGTGAAGACGGTCATGATCAGCGTGATGAACATGGTGTTCGGCTGCTGAAGCGGAATCGAGACACCCTTGGGCAGCCACGCGCTTCCGGCGCTGATGACATCGGCGCGAGCGGTGAGGTACACGCCGATCAGGCCGACGAAGACCATGAACGATGCCGCAGCGGCAAAGGCAGCGCCGACGACAAGCACGCGGGGGCGCTGGACGGGAGGAGCTGGGGGAAGGACGTGGGCGGTCATGCTCAGGCCTCCTCGTCGAGCAACGGCTCGGGCGAACGAACAACGGCGAGATCACCGAAGTTGCCAGTGGGGGGCGGCGAGGAGCAGGCCCATTCGAGGGTCTGACCCGTGCCCCAGGGATTGTCGCCGGCCTCAGGCGCACCCTTGCGAGCACCGCTGAGAAGCGAACCAATCGCAATCAGTGAACCGATGGCGAAGAGGGCGGTGCCAATGGCCGAAACGACGACGAGCGTGTCGTGCGAACCCGACAGGCCGCTAAAGCGGGTGGCGAAGCCGAGTACGCAGAGCGAGATGCCGCCCAGCACACCGCCACCAAGCGTGACGAGCACGTTGAGCTTGCCGAGGCCGTCGGCCAATTGGCCTCCGGTCATCTTCGGGCCCCAGTAGCCGATACCAGCGATGGCAGCGGTGAGGGCTGCGCCGATCACGAGCACGTACTGCCCGTTGGCGAAGAAGTTGGTCGTGCGAAGTTCAAACGGGGTGATGACGAGCAACGCGCCAGCAAGCACGCCGAGGAATGTCAGCACCACCGACACGACAGCGAGACCGAGTGGGCTCTTCAACGAGGGCTTGCCATCTTTGAATGCCGCTGCGACGCCGGCGAGAAGCATCAAAAGCGGAAGCAGGGTGAGAAGACCCATGGCCTGCCACACGAGATCTTCAGAGAAATTCGGGTAGATCGCCGGTTGCGCCCAAGCGCCAACGCTCAGAACCGCAAAGGCGCCGATCGCGAACAGCAGCAGGTTGCGCTGACCAAGGCGAGCACCGGTGAGGGTTGCCGCAATATCGGCGACGATGCCGAGACCGGGAACAAGGAAGGCGTAGAGCTGTGGTTCGTGGGTGATCCAGGCCACCTGACCGAACTGCGAGCTTGCGGCGCCAAAGACCGTGCCGCCGCCGTAGCGATGGTCGACCCAAATAAGAAGCACATTGGCGAGCAACACCGGAAGGGTGAGCAACCAGATCGCGCCGCCGACCACCATCGAGAAGGTGAACATCGGAACGCGGTCGAGCGTCATGCCCGGCGTGCGAAGTGTGATCGCCGTGGTGAGCACGCACACGGTGCCGAGTAACAGCGCAACGATGAGACCACCAAGCGCGAACAACGTGAGGCTTACGGACTTTGCGCGAGTGCCGCCCAAGCCACCGTCGATAAACGACGCAACAATGAACACACCAGAACTCAACAACCACGTCCACATTGCGGCCGCAGCAGCGCGTGGGAATGCGACCGTGCTTGCACCAACCTGCAACGGCACGACGTAGGTCCCAAGACCAAGGAAAAGCGGCACAATAACCAGCAAAATCAGGCCCAATTTGGAGGTCTGAAGTAACTGCGTGCCCGTCGTTTCGGTCAGGAATGAGCCTGAACCAATGATGTGCGCCGAAGCGAGCGTTGCCGCAATCCAACCAGCGATGCCGAAGACCAACGCGGCCAACACGTAGAACGTGCCAACAGCTTTGTGATCACCGGTTCCGAAGATGGTGAGCGGACTGGGTACGACGGAAGGGGCGACCGCAGATGCGTCGGTACCGGATTCCGGTCGGGTGTCGGTTAGAGCCATGTTCTGTAAGGACCTCGTACGAGCGTGCACACTCGGGCCGGCACGGGCCGGTCTCGACCGAAGGGGGGACCCTCCGGATCAAGGGCGGGACGGATCTCACCCTACACACGCCCGGATGCCTGATTGAAAACCATCGGGCAGATTGTTTGGACTCTCGATCGCGGCGAGGAGCCCAGAATCTCAAAGGCCTGATCGAACCAGTTGGTCCAGTGCCATGCCGGCGAACAGCAAGGTCACCCAGGTGATCGAGAAGGTGAAGAGTCGCATCGCCCGCGCGGTGGTCGGATCGCGCAGTAATTGCACCGATAAATAGGTGAAAAACCCGCCCAAACCGACCGCAAGAACGCCATAGATCCAGCCCATATGCCCAACGGGGATGAAGGCGATGGTCAGCGCCCAGACGATGAGGGTGTACACGAGGATCCGCACGGCAGTTTCGTGACGAGAAACCACCGAGGGGAGCATCGGGACATCAGCTGCGGTGTAGTCCTCTTCATACCGAATGGCGAGGGCCCAGAAATGGGGCGGGGTCCAGAAGAAGATGATGGCAAAAAGCAGAATCGGGGCCCAGGCAAGGGAATTGGTGACCGCCGACCAGCCGATGAGCACCGGAGCGGCACCGGCCGCACCACCGATCACGATGTTGCTGCTCGAGGTCCGCTTCAGCCACAACGTGTAGATGAAGACGTAAAAGAGGCAAGCGGCGACGGCCAGAACGGCGCTGAGCAGGTTGACGAAAACCCAAAGCCACACGAAGGCAACGGCTTCGAGTCCGATGGCAAAAATCAGCGCATTTCGGGGCTGAATGAGGCCTGTGACCAGTGGGCGATTGTGGGTTCGACGCATGAGCGCATCGATGTCGCGGTCGACGTACATGTTGATGGCGTTTGCGCCACCAGCCGCGCCGGTTCCACCCACCACCGTTGCCACCATGAGCCACCACGACGGCAAACCACGCTCGGCCACGATCATCGTGGGCACGGTCGTGATGAGCAGAAGCTCAATGATGCGGGGTTTTGTAAGGGCGACGTACCCCCGCAGCCGCGCCGCGAGGGGTGGTTGCGCGACCGATTCCATCGGGAGCGATGCTAGGGCGGCCAGTCCGGATGCGGACAATCGGGGTCGGCGACCCGGACCGAATGATTCGACTTCTCACCGGGGTTGGGGAAGCCGAAGGTGACTCCCGTACCATCGA
>JALQSZ010000389.1 GCA_023264135.1 Acidimicrobiales bacterium | reverse complement strand
GGGAGTGACAAGAAGTCCGGTTGCATCGAGTTCGGTGCGACCGGTGGCAGCGACCTCGCCAATCTCGGTGATGATTCCGTTGTCGATGGCGATGTCGGCCGCAAAGCGGGGGAGACCAGTGCCGTCGATCACGGTGCCATTGCGGAGTACGAGGTCGTGCTGAGCCATGGGCCGAGGGTAGTCATGCTGACAAGCACGTGTCGCTGACATCGACTTCATAGCGAGGCCATGCGAACGCGTCGGTACACTCGCCGGAGAGAGAAGTCCGGGGGGACTTCACCGGACGTGCCTACGTCGCGGCCTGAGGGGAGAGCGTTGTGACTGATCGTCGTGTTGCTGTCGTGACCGGAGCGAGTCGCGGAATCGGAAAAGGGATCGCGCTCGAACTCGGAGCGGCGGGATTCACCGTGTACGTCACTGGTCGCACGGTCGACGCCGGCCCGATTCCAGGAACCGTCGGTGAAACGGCCTTGCAGATCGACGAACTCGGCGGCACGGGAATCGCGGTTGCGTGTGATCATCACGACGATGCGCAAGTCAAAGCGGTGTTCGACAAAGTGCGCGCCGAACAGGGGCGACTCGATGTTCTCGTGAACAACGTGTACTCAGCACCTGATCTCGTTCCGTGGCTCGGCAAGAAATTTTGGGAACTGCCGATCGAGGCGTGGGACCAAGTCATCGACATCGGAACTCGCTCGCATTACGTCTCAAGCGTTTTCGGTGCACCCCTCATGCTTGAAAATGGCAGTGGGCTCATTGTGAACGTTTCGTCTTCAGGCGCAGTGAGTTACGGACACAATGTTGTGTACGGCGTCGGAAAAGCGGCGGTCGACAAAATGACTTCCGATATGGCGATCGAACTTGCGGGAACAGGTGTTTCCATCGTGTCGCTTTGGCCCGGACTCGTGCGCACCGAACTCCTCGACCTTGGAGCACAAACCGATGGCGACGAAGTCTTCATCGAATTGCCCGGCGAAGGACGCTTCGATCTTTCCGGAGCAGAGAGTCCACGTTTCCTTGGTCGTGCAGTTGTGGCGCTGTATGGATGTGACGATCTTGCTGATCGTTCCGGAAAGCCGTTCTCTTCTGCGGCGCTTGCACGGGAACTCGGATTCACCGATCTCGACGGCACGATTCACGAAGTGCTGCTTCGCCCCGATGCCTGATCGCGTCACTCGTCACTATGAAATGCAACGCTTGTGGGGCGATGCACGGCGGATTCAAGGTGGGGGCAGATGTTTGATCTCGTAGTGCGCAACGGATTGGTGATCGATGGCACTGGTAGCGCGGCGCGCTCGGCCGACGTCGCGGTCGCCGACGGAATCATCGTTGCCATTGGAGAGGTCACCGATTCGGGCCGCACCGAAATCGATGCGACCGGTTGTGTTGTCACGCCGGGCTTCATCGATGGTCACACGCATATGGATGCTCAGGTGTTTTGGGATGCCGACGGAACGAACTCGTGTTGGCATGGCGTCACCACCGTCGTCATGGGCAACTGTGGTTTCACGATTGCCCCCGTGCGCCCAGATGCGCACGAACTCGCGGTCCGTTCCATTGAACGCTCCGAAGACATTTCAGCGGCAGCAATGGCCGCAGGACTCCAGTGGGACTGGACAACGTTCGCGAGTTATCTCGATGCGGTTGATCGGGCACCGAAGGCAATCAATT
>JALQSZ010000388.1 GCA_023264135.1 Acidimicrobiales bacterium | reverse complement strand
GAAGACATTTCGTTTGCCGCACGTCACGGCTACGCGGTGAAACTCCTTGCCGTGGCGGAGCGTTTCGCAACGTCAACGGGTGACGAACTTTCAGCGCGCGTGCATCCGTGTCTCGTGCCGAACTCTCATCCGCTCGCTGCGGTTCGCGACAGTTTCAATGCCGTGTTTGTCCAAGGCGAAGCAGTGGGCGACCTCATGTTCTATGGGCGTGGTGCGGGTGGTGATCCAACTGCATCTGCCGTGCTCGGCGATCTCGTCGATGCTGCGGTGAACCTGCAAAGCGGAGCGCACGCGTCACTCGGTTCGTTTGCCCCGATGCCGTTCCGTTCAAGTGAGCAACTCGCGGCTGCGTGGTACCTCAGCCTTCGGGTCGATGATCGTTCCGGAGTTCTGGCTGCGATCGCAGGTGTGTTTGGTGATCACGGCGTCTCAATCGATTCGATGGAACAGCATTCACTCGCTGGCCCCAACGATGCCGCTGATGAAGCACGTATCGATCTCATCATCCATCCCGCTGCAGAGCGCGATGTGAAAGCCACGCTTGATGCGCTCGGATCGCTCGATTCGGTTCGCAGTATCGGCTCCACGATCCGCGTGCTGGTTGAAGGTGATCGCTGATGGCTCCGCTTTCCTATGTCAGTACTCGAGGTAGCGCCCCTGAGCTCGGGTTTGCCGACGTGTTGTTGGCCGGACTCGCGATCGACGGCGGTTTGTATGTCCCGTCGCAGTGGCCTTCGCTGACTGTCGGCACATTCGAACGGTTTGCGTCGATGACCTATAGCGAAATCGCTATAGAGGTGATGTGGCCATTTGTTGAAGGCTCAATCGAGCGTGATGCATTTGCCGCGATTGTCACCGACGCCTACGCGACCTTTGCCACCGACGAGGTCGTTCCCATCGTTGATCTCGGCGACAACTTCTGGCTCGCGGAACTGTTTCATGGGCCGACTCTCGCGTTTAAAGACGTTGCACTGCAGCTCGTTGGTCGACTCTTCGATTACGAACTCACACGCCGTGGTGAGAAAGTCACCGTTGTAGGCGCGACATCTGGCGATACCGGATCCGCAGCAATCGAAGCATTGCGCGATCGCCCAACCGCTGAAGTCTTCATTCTTCACCCCGCTGGTCGCGTCTCCGATGTTCAACGTCGCCAGATGACCACGGTGCAGTCGCAGAATGTTCACAACATTGCTGTGCAGGGAACATTCGACGATTGCCAAGACATGGTGAAGGCACTCTTCGCCGACGATGATTTTCGCGAATCGCGAAACCTTTCGGCGGTGAACTCCATCAATTGGGCACGCGTCATGGCGCAGATCGTTTATTACGTCACGTGCGCGGTGCGTCTTGGTGGCGGTGCTGGACGACCAGTTGCGTTTTCCGTCCCAACCGGCAATTTCGGAAATGTGTTCGCCGGGTACGGCGCACAACGAATGGGAACGCCCATTTCTCAATTCATCGTTGCCTCGAATCGCAATGACATTCTCACGCAGTTCCTGACAACTGGGACGATGACGATCGGCGAGGTTCATCCCACGCTGAGTCCGAGCATGGACATTCAGGTGTCGTCGAACCTCGAACGGTTGCTGTTCGAAATTCACGGTCGTGATGGCAACGCGATCGCCGAGCTCATGGCGCGCTTCCGTGCTGAAGGCACTGTTTCTGTTGATGGTGATCGACTT
>JALQSZ010000387.1 GCA_023264135.1 Acidimicrobiales bacterium | reverse complement strand
AATAAGAGTTGTGGCGTTCACGCCGCCTTTGACATCAAAACCAATGTTGAACTTTCGCCGGGCAATTTTTTCGCCAGGAGAAAGATTCCAAGACGACTGCGCAAGACCCAGCCATGCCGTCTTGACGGCCATGCCGGCCTTGTTGGCTCCTTCTTTCTTTGCGTCGGGGAACGTGTTCTGCACGTTCTGGCACTTCTTTACGAAGGCGGCGACGTTGGAGCCTCCAAGACCGGCGACGGCCATCAGATCAGGAGGTGGTGCGAGTGAGGTCGCCAGTGCGCGGCCAGGTGACGCTGAGCGTCGACAGATCGCCGACCTTGCCCGACACGGGCTTGTATTGCGTCACAAGGTACGAACCGGAGTAAAGCGGGTTCGTTGCCGAGGTCGCTGCAGACGATGCCTTGACGGTGACGGTGATCGCCGTGCCTCGCGCGTTCCAGACGGTGCTGTCGATTTTCGCGCTGGCATAGTCCTGTTGCATGCTGATCGTGATCGAGCCCGACTTGAGTCCGCCGGTGCGGGTCTCGTTGCCTGAGCTGCCGAAGTTGGTGGTCTTGACGTCTGCGGTCTCGTCGTTGATTTCGACTGAGTCGACGTGATCGGAGAGGTCGACACCGTTGATGGTGATGACCGGTGCGGTAATGACAAAAGCGGCCATCTCGGCCCTCCATGTGAATGCAAACGAACGCCGCTAGGGCGCTGTTCGTTGGTTGATGTGGAGAGGGTTGGTGAAGCTGTTACTGAATCGCTGCGAACGCTGCGAAAGTGAGCGACCCTGACGAGCCGCCGATCGTGTACGACACGCGCCAGTTGGCGTCAGTGGTCGCTGTGGTTGAGCTGCCGAAGCCAGAGCCGATGGCGCTGATTGACGAAAGCGTGACTCGATCGTTCGGCGTGCCAAAGCCGCTCGACGATGCTGACTGCAACTTGGCGGTGATCGTGCGGTTGCCCGACACGGCGAGCACATGCACACCGAAGTAGACGGTTTGACCAGCGGCTTGAGCGCCGAGGCTGACCGAGGTGCCGTTGCCTGAAGAGTTCACTGCCGTCGATGGTGAAAGCACCATGCCTTGCATGAGTCCTTCGACCTGGGCAGCTTCAAGTGTGGCGTCGATGCGTGCAGCGTCGCCGACCTTCATCGGGTCTTTGAAGTTCTTGAGCAGACCGCGGATCGCATACACGCGATCGCCTGCGGTAACGGTGCCGCCAGTCGGGAACGCGCAAGCGGTGAGCAGCTCGATCGTGCCGCCACGGTTAGCGGTGATGGCGGGTTCGCTGATTGAGGGATCAAGGAACGTCATCACGTTGACAGTGGCATCTTCAATGCCGGCGATGTTCTTCACGTTGCCTGAGTCGGCAAACGTCGTGACCGGCACGGTTGCGAACGATGAGTCGATAGCGACCTCGTTGGCGGTGCTGGTGAGGTCGTAGCCGCCATACCAGATGGCGCAATCTCGAATGATGGGCACGGATGGCTCCTAGCGTGCGTAGACAGTCACCGAGAACTCGCCGCCCCAATACTGGAGTGAGGCAACTTCTTCGGAATTGAGAGGGCGGAACGATTCAACGATGAGCGAGTCAGCGACGCCGCCGAGCGTGGGGTCTGCTTCGATCGCTGCTCTCACTGATGTTGATGAGCCGGGATCGGCGAACGTGTCGAGCGTGTGAGCTGCTTCGTCGAGCAAGCCT
>JALQSZ010000386.1 GCA_023264135.1 Acidimicrobiales bacterium | reverse complement strand
CCTTCGGTGTAGGTACGACGCACGAGGTGGCCTGGGCCCTTGGGGGCAGCCATGACGACGTCGACACCGGCCGGCGGAACGATGCGGTCGAAACGAATGTTGAAACCGTGCGCAAAGAACAGTGCATCGCCTTCGGAAAGGTTCGGCGCGATCTCCGCGTCGTACACCGACTTCTGTTCGGTGTCGGGAAGCAGGATCATGATGGCGTCAGCCCACTTGGTGGCATCGGCAATCGACATGACCGTGAGGCCTTCGGATTCGGCCTTGGCCTTCGACGAGGAACCATCGCGCAGACCCACGACGACATTGACGCCAGAGTCCTTGAGGTTGAGCGCATGGGCGTGGCCCTGTGAGCCGTACCCAATGACAGCGACCTTGCGGTCGGCGATGAACGAACGATCGGCGTCGGCTTCGTAATAGACGGTGGCCACGGGAACTCCTGGTTTGGGATCGGGTCGCCCCGCAGGGCGGATTGGAGAGCGTACGACGAAAGGGGCTCAGGACGAAAAAGCGACCGAACCCCGGAACCCGCTAGGGGTCAGACGATGCGAGGAAGGGCAATACGGCCGGTGCGCTGGTACGCCACCACTGCAGCGCCCATGCGATCGGTGAAGGCATCGAGGGCATCGGGCGTTCCGCCCAGAGACACCGTGATGCGATCCCCCGCTTCGTCGAGCACCACACCGCTGTATTCCTCGGTGAGCGACAGCAGTTCGGGCTTGGACTCGGCGGTCACAGTCACCGTGACGATCATGAGTTCACGTTCGACGGCGTCGACCGGAGCGAGTTCGTCGATCTGCAACACGTTGATGAGTTTGTCGAGCTGCTTGGTGATCTGTTCAAGCGGTGCTGATTCCACATCGACGACGATCGTGATGCGACTACGAGTCGGATCATCGGTCGGTGCAACGGCCAGCGAAAAAATGTTAAAGCCGCGACGAGCGAACAAACCCGAAACGCGAGCAAGAACGCCGGGCTTGTTTTCGACGAGAACGGAAAGAATGTGATGACGCGTTGTCGGACTCATCGGACATCCTCCGGTCCGACAACGATGTCGGAATTGGACTTGCCCGCAGGCACCATCGGGAAGACCTTTTCGCGAGCATCGGTGCGGAAGTCGATGACAACCGGACGGTCGTCAACTTCGTTTGCACGTTGAATTGCGGGAAGAACATCTTCCGGTGCTTCAACGCGCATACCGACACAACCCATCGCTTCGGCCCACATCTTGTAATCGGGCAGATCAGGCGACAGGTAGACCTCGCTGTAGCGCTCTTCGTAGAACATCTCTTGCCACTGACGAACCATTCCGAGATACGCGTTGTTCAAAATCGCGATCTTCACCGGAATTCGTTCGGCCGCAGCGGTCACAAGTTCTTGAGCAGTCATCTGGAAACAACCGTCGCCATCGACGGCCCAGACCATGCGATCGGGTCGACCAACCTTGGCGCCGATTGCTGCGGGAACAGAGAAGCCCATGGTTCCGAGGCCACCGGAGTTGATCCAGGTGTAGGGATGCTGGAACTTCCAGTACTGCGCGGTCCACATCTGATGCTGACCAACACCTGACGCAACGATGCAGTCGTCGGGCGTGTTGTCACGAAGTTGTTCAAGCACGTACTGCGGCTTCAACAGATCGCCAGGTTCGGACTGCACATAGGACAACGGGTACTTCTCTTGCCAACCGCTGATCGTGG
>JALQSZ010000385.1 GCA_023264135.1 Acidimicrobiales bacterium | reverse complement strand
AACCCGAGTCGATCTGATTGTTCGCGGTATCTGTTGTTTGCGTCCCGGAGTTCCGGGATTGTCCGAAAATATTCACGTCCGTTCAATCGTTGGTCGTTTTCTCGAACACTCTCGGATCTACCACTTCAAACACGGAGCTGATGGCGCGCCGGTGTACTACATCGGCTCCGCCGATCTCATGCCTCGCAACCTCGATCGCCGAGTTGAAGCGTTGGTGCCAGTTGAAGATCCGTTACTGCAAGCTCGTTTGCACGAAATTCTTGCGGTGAATCTCGAGGACGATCGACTTGCGTGGTCACTTGGTCCGGACACGAAGTGGAACAAAGTGACTGGAGCGGTGAATTCCGATACGCACCGTCGATTCGAAGCGCTCGCGCTTGAACAGCGCGTCTGAATTCTCGTGGGTGCGCGGAAGAAACTCGCAAATGGAGCGGAGCAATTCGAGGTGCGCGCTGCTGGCGGCGTGATCGCTCGTGGTTCTGGCGCAGACCTTGAAATCGTGATTGTGCATCGGCCGCGATATGACGACTGGACCTTTCCAAAAGGGAAGGCAGAGTCGGGTGAGACCGATGAACAAACCGCGTTGCGTGAAGTTCTCGAAGAGACCGGGTTTGAATGCAATCTCGGCGAGGAACTGCCGTCGGTCACCTATCGCGACCACAAAGACCGTTCAAAGATCGTGCGGTACTGGGTCATGACGGTGAACGCGGGAGCGTTTGAACCGAACGACGAGGTCGATGTTCTCGAATGGGTGAGCGCGACCGAAGCAGGGGAGCGGCTCACGTACGACCACGATGTCGACGTGTTGTCGGCGTTTCTCTCTCTTGGGCACGCCGAGTAACGACGAGAAACGAATTCGCGTTTAGTCGGTGAGTTCGGCGATGAGTTCGCGAACTCGACGTTCGATTTCGTCGCGAATCGGCCGTACGGCGTCAACGCCTTTTCCGGCGGGATCTTCAAGAACCCAGTCGAGATACCGAACGCCAGGGAAGAACGGGCAGTTATCGCCGCAGCCCATCGTGATGACGACATCGCAACGCTCAACAACGGTGGCGTCGAGAAGTTTCGGATGCGCGCCGCGCTCAACGAGATCGATGCCGACCTCGTTCATCGCTTCGATCACTGCGGGATTCAGCGTGTTGGCCGGGGCGCTGCCGGCCGACAGCACTTCAATGCGGTCGCCAGCGAGGTGATCAAGAAAACCTGCCGCCATTTGTGAGCGGCCGGCGTTGTGCACGCATACAAAAAGAACGGTGGGTCTTGATGGAGTCATCGTGCGCCGGTGAATGAGTCGGGGAGCAGAGCGGAACGAACAACATCGATGCGCTCACGGTCGACTCGGTACCACGCCCATTTGCCGCGCTTTTCTCGAACGAGAAGACCGGCATCGACGAGCTGGGATAAGTGGTGCGACACCGTTGGCTGCGATCGCCCGATGGGGCCAACAAGGTCGCAGGCACACGCCTCACCGTTGGGCGCAGCGGCGACAAGCGAGAGGAGTCGAACTCGAGCCGGGTCCGACAGCACCTTGAAGACTGCAGCGAGTTCTGCCGCATCGGATTCAGCGAGTTCGCCACCAAGAACGGTGGAGCAGCAGGTGTCGGTCATGGAGCCAATCATATCGACGTATTGACATATGTCAATACGTCGATATGATGCACCCAGTCCTCGGAACGACCACTCGGGTCAGTCCTGCGGGCCGGA
>JALQSZ010000384.1 GCA_023264135.1 Acidimicrobiales bacterium | reverse complement strand
CAACAACGCGCTCGTCATCGGGCGAAAGCGCAACGATGTAGTCACGCTCATCGCGACGAACTTCGGCGAGAAAAAGCCCAAGCGACCATGGCGTGGAACTGGTTTGTTCTTCAATGCGCAGGACATTGCGCAGATGGCGCCGGCGCATCGTGGTGAGTGTCACGGCGGAGGTCGTGGTGGCCATCGTCATGCACCCGGCCGTGTCGACCAGTTGATTTCCGCGTCGGGCTTGCGCAGATACATCGGTTCGAGGTCCCAGGGCTTCACCCATTGTTCGCGTAGCGCTTGGGCGTGAGCGAGCATCACAAGCGAGGTGGCGTTCGGATACGCGAATCCCTCTTCGGCGATCTCGCACTTCTTTAGACCTTCAAAGACTTCGCTGTAGCGAATGGCGCCGTCGCCGACGAGCAAACATTCTTCGCCCGAAGCCATGAGTTCAGACGCGAGATCGTCGGGAGTTCCAACCTGATGATCGGTGATGCGTTGAATGCCACCGGGCACCTGACGGTAGAAGGCGTAGAAAATTTCACCGCGACGTGCATCGATGGTTGCGACGATGAGCCGCGACGTGAATCGGACAGGAAACGCCAAGAGGTCGAGACTCGGAACTCCGATCATCGGCACGTCGAGGGCGTAGGCCATCGCTTTTGCTGCAGCGACGCCGACTCGAAGACCGGTAAACAAACCAGGTCCGAGATCAACAGCGACAACACTGAGTTCCGAAAGCTCGATGCGGGCTTGTTTGCATGCAAATTCGATCGCCGGCGTAAGAACTTCAGCGTGTTGACGACCACGACTCGATTGCGTTGCCGCCAACACCCCTTCGTGACCACCAACCGCGACCGAAACCTGCACCGTTGCTGTATCAATTCCAACGATCAGCATCAGTCATCTCCATCGGGTTCATGAATCCACGGAGACACCGCGGTGGCAACTGCTCGAATGCGTGCGCTCCAACGCGGACCAACGGGAACAAGTTCAAGCACTCGCACATCGTCGGCTGCTCCGGTTGGATCAACAGAAATCGCGACTTCATCAAACGAGAATCGAATCTCGAGATAGTCAGCGGGCAGTGCCGGCGCGACCGAATCGCCCCACTCGATCACGGTGACGCCACCGTCGTCGAGCATTTCCGGAACGCCAAGATCGAGAACTTCGCCGAGCGCTTCGAGGCGATACACATCGAGATGATTCAGTTCGAGGCGACCTTCATAGGTGTTCACCAATGTGAACGTCGGCGAGGTGATGAGATCGTCAATTCCGAGCGCCGCACCAAAGCCTTGAGTGAACGCGGTTTTGCCAGCACCAAGATCGCCAGCGAGCAGCATGAGATCGCCGGGACGCGCCAACTCTGCAAGCGCAGCGGCGAGTTCTTTCGTCTCTTCCGGCGACGTGGTGCGAGCGAAGATCATTGATTCACCTCTCGCGGATAAAAACGCGGAACCCGGGGACCAATTCCACACACGATTTCATAGGCGATCGTGTCGAGATGGCCGGCGACTTCTTCAGCCGTAATGGTCTGCTTCCCCTGCGTGCCAATGAGCACAACTTCGTCACCGACTTCGATGTGATCATCACCGCAATCGACCATCAACTGATCCATCGTGACAACACCAACGATGGGCCGCTTCTTGCCACCAATGAGAACTTCACCACCGACGAGACCAAGTCGACGCGGTACACCATCGGCGTAGCCAATCGGCAC
>JALQSZ010000383.1 GCA_023264135.1 Acidimicrobiales bacterium | reverse complement strand
CATGTTGCTTCTACGCATGGAACGCCACATTGATCTGAAGACCGATTCGCCTGTGGGAGACGTCACCTACAAAGAAGACGGCGAGTGGCAATTGTCGTCACTCACGCCATCGCGCTGACGTTATTGCATCGCTTCATAAAGTGCTTGTGCATCTTTTGCATCCGGCTTTGCGAATTCGAATTGAAGAGGATCGCCATCGCCAAATAGCAAAGAAAGTGTTGGCAATTTCAATAGCGAAACTCGAGTGGTACCCATTTCGACTCCCTGGATAGCCGAGCGATCAATCGAAAGCACGAGCTCTTTCGGCGAACTACTCATTGCACCCACGCTGAGAAGGATGACACGCATTGATGTGAGTGCGACATAGGCACCATTTTTGAGTTTTGCTTCAACTTCCGCCGGTTCAGGTGCACGCTTGTCCGAAATAGTGGATGCGATCGCTCCCACTGCTCCAAACATCAAATAGCTGGTTGATCGCGCGCTCTTCATGAAGCCGCCAAGTGGCATTGCTTTCGCTGCGGTGATGAACGTCTCGCTGTCCATCAAACTGCCAGAGTCCAACAAATACGACTCAACTTTTGATTGCTTTTTGGCCATAAACGGATCGTAGACACGACGCCCACAATTTGCCCGAAAATCTGCCAAGGATTGGATCGCCAGTTGGGGTGCTGTCCCCTTGTCAGAATGACGGGATGGAACATCTTTGGTTCTTTGTGGGCGTGCTTGCCGGTATCGCCGTTGACTCACCACTGCGATACATCGCCCGGTCGCTCCGCGATCGCAAAATCGTGAAGGCCGATCCCGTCGTCCTCGTCTGGCAACTCTTCCTCATCATCCTCCTCATTGAATTCTGGGTGGCATCGATTTCGGTGTCGCAATCCGAAATGGGTCTGGCACAGTTCCTGCTGTTCTTGCTCCTTCCGCTTGGAGCGATGGTGATTTCGAGCCTCACCAATCCGACCGTTGAGCCCGGCGTCGATCAATACGAAGAATTCGAGTCACAGCGGGTCCCGTTCTTTCTCATCCTCGCTGCGCTGCCCGTCATCAGCGTTCTGCGTGAAGTCGTTGCCGGTGAGACCATCCCATTCGACGCTGATCTCGTCTACCGACTACTCGTGTTTGTCGGCGCGCTGGTCGGCCTTGTTCTTCGTAATCGCCGCGCAACCCTTATTCACGCGGTTGCGATGCTCATCTTGATCTCGGTGTATCTCTTCGACGTGTACTCGACTGTTCCCGCATAACCCAACGGAATCAGCAGTTAGGGCCACGCCAGCGGGCAGGACTCATCGAGTAGTTCTCCTTCAATGAGTGAACCGTGATGTTCCTTCGTTGGTGAACCAGGTACGAGTTTGAACCTCGTGCCGTCACCCACGTAGCGAACGCTGATTGCGCGGCGGCGTCGAGTTGGGCTCAGGTTTCCGCTTGCAGCGTGAATTGTGCGGGCGTGATGCACCGTGAGATCGCCGGGCGCAGTTTCGAAACTGATGATGCGCGCTTCGCCAATCATTTGGTCGTAGTCCGGCACCTCTGCGCCTTCTGTTCCGGGTATCGCCAGTTCGGAAACAAACATGCTGGGTCGATACTTCGTTTCGTCACGATGAGAACCGGCAACGAATCGGACGGCTCCCATTTCTCTGGTGACCTCATCGAGCGGAACCCACGTGGTGCACACCAAATCGCCATCGAGATGGAAATACGCCATGTCTTGAT
>JALQSZ010000382.1 GCA_023264135.1 Acidimicrobiales bacterium | reverse complement strand
CAGGTGTTCACGATCGAATCGCCTGCGTTTGTCGATGGCGATGCCGAGGACACTGACGCAGAAGAATCCGATGCGGAACTCGAAGTCGCGGAATTGCTCGAGCTCGAACACGAGGCAACGACGAGTGGTGCAATGAGCGCTACGCAAAGCGAAAGTGCGGCCACAAGAAACTTGGGGGATTGGGAGTCACGTTTCATGAGGTTCTCGCTCGGTGGTTCAGTTCGGGGCCGGAGCGCCATTGGCTCCGTCGGGACGTTTCGGCATCGCTGCTTCGAGATCGGCGGCAGAGATGCCAAGAATGTTTGCTGCGGTGGTGAAGTCGCCATTTGGAGACTGTCCGAGTGCGTCTTCAAGTTGGTGAACAGTGATACCAAGCTTCGCAGCTGCTGCGGTGAGGTCGGGGCCACCGCCGCCGTTCGGTGCGCCTTGGCCGTTGCCCGGTCCGGCGCCGTTGCCACTTGTTGACATGGCCAGTTCGCCGTTCAAGCAGGTGAGAACAGAGTTCTTTGACGGATCGTTTGCGTGGTAGTGGTACCCGAGTCCGGGTGTGGAATGGCCGCCGCATTCATCGAGGTCCGCGGCTTTGAGATCGTCGCCGGAAATCGGAAGGTGAATCGGATAGCCATCCATTGCATAGCCAAACATTGCGGTTTCGCCCGTGATGTGATCGTCATCGAGCGTGCCGCATCCGGTAACTCCATGCATGTGGTAGCCCTCAACATTGTTGAAGTGGCCACCGCAGTCATCGAACGATGCAATGGTGTGCGCGCCGAGTATGGCGTTCACCGGTGCTGACTTTGCGATCACGATTCCATCGAGGGTGATTCCCCAGTCGAGGCCATCGGCGGTTGTCGATCGTGATGCACGAACTGGTGTTGTCGGAATTACAACGGTCTTGGTGATGGGTTCGCCATTCGTAAGCCATTCAACGCGACCTTCGACGCAATAGTTCTGATACTTGGGATCAACATTGGGACGAGCTGCGCCGAGAAATGCTTCTTGGGTGTCGGTGACATTCACCTTTCCAAGGTCGTCATACATGTGCCACTGGCTGTCGTTATAGAAGGTCGACAAGTTCTTGATGAACGAGCCGGTGAGGTCGTAGGTGCCGTTGCCGTCGAACCAAATGCCGGCCTGGTCGGCGGGAGTGGTGATGGTGGCGGGGCAGAACGGTCCGGTGGAATAGGTCTCCGGGAGTCCGGAAATCGTGAACGTTGCGCAGGTCGATGCCGATCCCCCGCTGAGCGTGCAATCGGCCGTGGCGACATCGCCGACGATTGCGCCCTTTGCGAAGTGATCCGTCTCGAATGCGTGCTGGGCCGATGACGACCCATCAGCGGAGGTCGACGACGTGCTGGAACTGGAGGAGTTTGAGCTCCCTCCACAACTAGCAGCGAGAAGAGCGAGAACCACGAGGCTCGCACTGGCGATCGCTAGGACTCGAGATTTCATCGAAGGCTCATTTCCGTTCCGGGGGGAATAACTAGGCATCTGCCAATGTATAGGAAGAACCTTGGCATGTGTCAACCTTTCGGTGTGACAACCCGTGGACGACCCCCATTAGTGAGCGACGACACCATCCTCAGTGCTGCCTTAGCCGCGTTCGCCACTTCGGGTTACGAGGCGATGTCGGTTCGTGCTCTCAATGCGGAACTTGGTCTCAGCCACGAAACGATCTCGAAGCGGTTTGGTCCCAAACTCGATCTCTTCCG
>JALQSZ010000381.1 GCA_023264135.1 Acidimicrobiales bacterium | reverse complement strand
TTGTCTGCAGCCTGCGCCGCGGGCATAAGGCCAATGGACAGCGCCAATGCCGCGGCGCCTACGAGTGCTTTACGCATGCAATTCTCCTTTGCCATAACCAGACAATGAGTCTAGGTGTTGGAAAGACGTCCCGTGACGCAACACGCGATTCGAACACGGAGCCGCCTCGGGGACCCGTCGCTCCGCTCCTCCCCACCCAGGACCTACGCATGACGAGAAAACAACGAATGCGAAGTCACCACAACGCATGAGGGCGAGAGTGTCGTGGGAGGTCCGCGAGAGGTTTCGTGGGAGCGCCGTGTGTTACCGATTGCGCCAACTTCCATAACGTCGTCCGCTCGTGCCAATGCTCGTCATCAACGGATCTCGCTTCCGACGGACTATGTGTGACAATGTACTACATTGCTGTACGCTGATGTTGTGGGTGGTGAATTTGGGTGGTGAACTGCAGTGGGACGCTGAATCGGCGACTTACATCCGCGAACGCGGCGAGCGCTACCCAGGCGCCGAGGGCGTCGAACCGCGCTGGACCCAGGAGGTGATGTCCGATGTTGCCCTACTCGCTTTCGAGCCCGACCCGAAGTCACGGATGGGCGCCTCACGATTCATCGGGTGGTCACCGACAGCCGATCGAGTGCTCGTCGTGATCGCTTATCGGGACCTAGATGGCGACCTCCATGGGATCAACGCATGGCCAGCAACTGGCATCGACCTAAGGATCTACGAGGAAGGACGTGACGATGGCCAAGAAGATTGACCGCGCACTCGCTGCGAAACTGCGGCAAGAGTCCGAGAAGACTAAAGACGACGCATACCCTGAAGGTGCGCGCGGATCCCGGCCGAATCGCACCAAGGTGTACTCGGTTCGATTGAGCGACCAAGAAGAAGATGAGATTCAAAAGCTTGCTCAGTCCAAGCATCTTCCAGCTTCAACGCTTGTTCGCTCATGGATTCTTGAACGTCTCGAACTTGAGCAGTCGTCGCGCTAGTCCGCACTAGTCCACCCGTGATCGCCGCTGCGAACGCTTCGTCGGAGACCGATTCACATTACTCACAAAATTTGGAGCCGCCTCGGGGATTTGAACCCCGGACCTACGCATTACGAGTGCGTTGCTCTACCCCTGAGCTAAGGCGGCGTGCTCGCCGAGCGAGCCCGGGAATGCTACCGGATTGCAGGCGTGGTCCTGTGGGGCTCCCAGTTCACTGCAATAGTGGGCCAAGAATCGCCTACCCTGCATGCACGAGAAGCATGGAGGTCTCTTTGCTCGCAACCCTTCCGGCCCCAAGTGTTGAGATTGAACCTTGGTATCGGCGGATGCTGGGACCGACTTCCCTGTCGTGGCAGGTGATCGTCTTCGCGGGGATTCTCAACTTCCCTCAAATGGTTCTTACGGGGGGCAACCTCGGTGCCAGGACAGTCCAGCCCGGCGAGTATCCAACGATCGCGGCCATCTCCGCAGCGACAATCCTCGTCAGCTTCATCTATGGCTACCTGGGTCATCTGACCGTCTTTCGTAATCGCCACAAGAAGCCCGTCTCTCTTGCCGCGTTCTTGGTGTTCTACGCCCTCGGCGGAATGCTCTACTCCGTCGGAATTCAGATCTCCGATCGCATTGCTCAATCACCGAGCGATATCCCATTCGCCCTCCGAGCAGTGGATGCGGCGCTCGTCAGCATTGCGTGGGGAATCGGTGTTTCTCTCATCTTGGATG
>JALQSZ010000380.1 GCA_023264135.1 Acidimicrobiales bacterium | reverse complement strand
CCAGCACAACCTCTTCGGGACCGGTGAGAAGAGGAACGCGACCAATTTCTCGCATGTACATACGAACCGGGTCCGAGGTTCCTCCCGATTGCGAGTTCAGTCGCATCGTGGCCTTGGTCGAGTGGCGGAATCGAGCCCGAAGCCGACGTTCCACGAGGTCTTCATCTTCGAGATCTTCAAGGAGCGGGTCGTGAGCGATGATCACGATCTCTTCAACATCCGCACCGTCGTCGTCGAGCGCATCGATTTCGTCGGCAACAGGAACCGCATCGTCGAGCGTGACGCCCTGTTCGGCCAATCGAGTTCGGAGTTCTTCAATCGCCTCCGGAGTGGGGTCGACATCGATCAATGCTTCGATCGCTTCGTCACCGGTCACGGTGCAATCGGGTCGCGCCGCGCCACGAGCGACAAGGCGAGCGAAGGCGGCGTCGGAAGGCCCTCCGGTAGACGCAGTGATGTCAGACATGGCGAACGTCATCATGGTCGATGGAGTCGTTCTCCGACTCGGTCAGCCAGGCGAGCAAGTCGTACATCGCTTCCATGTCTTCATTCAGCGATCCTTCTTGCTCACGCAGATCCATGATCCGAAGATTGAGCCAACGGATTGCCTCGCCCACCTCGAACGGATCAGCAGCAACACGCGCCTCGGCTTGAAGCGCCGCCATCGATGCATTGGCGGCATCGTCAACAAGTCGAACCATCACGCTCTGCACTGTCGACTCAGGTTCTTCCACCGCGAGGCGCTGAAGGAGGTCGCCGGCCGCAGGATCATCGGCAGAGGCCATTTCGATTGCATCGGCCACCGAGCCGGTGGCCATGAGCGCTCGATAGGCAGTTGCCGCGAGTGGATCTGGGAAGAGGACTTCATCGAGCAGCGAGGTGATCGATTCTGGATCCCAGATGAGGTGGCGGAGGGCTTCGGTTGCTGCGGTATCGCGATGAACCGCGGGCCGTGACGGACGTTGCGGACGAGACGTGGTGGTGTTCTCTCGCGAACCAGGCCCTGATCCCCCGCCTTGGTAGCCGCCGCTCGCCGGAGCCGGTCGTCGGTTACGCAATTGATCGGGATCGAGGCGCAATCGGGCAGCAACTTCGAGCAGGTACTGATCGCGAACGATGTCACTCGGATGTTCAAGCACAACTGCCATCGCGGCGTCCGCAGCACGTGCTCGATGTTCGGGTGTGTCGAGCGGAGAAGAATCAAGGACTCGATCAAGGCGGAACTTGAGAAACGGTTTTGCGTCGGCAATGGCGGCCGCGAGCGCTTCGGGGTCGGACTGCGCAAGATCGGCGGGATCCACTCCGCCGGGAAAGACCGCAACGGCAACATCGAGGTCGTATTGCTTTTCCCATGTGTACACGCGAGCTGCGGCGTTTTGTCCGGCCGCGTCAGCATCGAAGGCGAGCACAACACGACGCGCAAAACTCCGGAGGAGCTTCACATGATCTTCGGTAAGCGCCGTTCCGCAGGTTGCAACCGCGCGCGGCATTCCCGCTTTAAAGAATCCGATGACGTCGGTGTAGCCCTCGCAAATAATTGCTTCGTCGGCCTTGACGATGTCGGCTTTTGCCATGTGTAGGCCGTACAACAATTTGGACTTGCTGTAGATCGCACTATCGACCGAGTTCTTGTATTTCGCTCCATCGACTCCGGGCATGATGCGTCCGCCGAATCCAACCGTTGCACCTGCAACGTCGTGGATCGGAAACATG
>JALQSZ010000037.1 GCA_023264135.1 Acidimicrobiales bacterium | reverse complement strand
AAGGGTGGGCGCCAGATGCTGGCGATCACGGAGTTGGTTCCAGCCGATGCCATCGAGAACGAGCAAGACAACCTGATCGGCATCCGCTGCGACCTCAGGAATCCATGTGGGCCAAGGGTTCGACGGGTCGAGCAACGCCGGCACGATGTTGGAAATACACGCCCCGCCATAATCGGGAACGACGAGCCCATCGGGCGATGCAACGGTTGTCGAAGTTCGGGAATCCACGGTGGCCCTCCGGCGGTCACGGTAGTGCCGGAGCACCCATGTCCCCGACTCGGCCGCTTCCCCCTACGATGCCGGGCGTGAAGGTTTCGACTCGAGGCGACTACGCAAGCAGGGCGTTGCTGTCCCTTGCGCTGCACTCAGACGATGGCGGACCAACCTCGGTCCGTGACATCGCTGAGCGCACGGGTCTGCCCCAGCCGTACCTCGAACAAATTCTTCTCGCCCTCAAGGGCGCTGGCCTTGTGCGATCCAAGCGCGGTGTGGGCGGTGGGTACGTCCTCGCCCGCACGCCCGAAGAAATCAGTCTCTCCGACATTGTGAGCGCGGTTGATGGTCCGATCGTTGCTGGCGATTTCGGACAACCACATACCGATGGCGCGTGCGACCACGAAGGCCAATGCGTGCTCCTCGCCGTATGGGACGACGTTGGCGAACACATGCGTCGCTATCTCGAAGCTGCCACCTTGGCCGACATTGTTTCGATGGCCCGAGGCCAAGGAAAGTGGCCCGCCGAAGTCGCAACGAGCCCGACGGTCACTCCGCCGTGGGCGTCTGGTTCCTGAGCGACTCCAACACCGTCGCAAGATCCTCGGGAAGTTCCGAGACAAATGTCAGCCGTTCGTCGAGTCGAACAGGATGATCAAACTCAAGCGCGGCCGAATGCAAAAAGATTCTCGGCGTTTCGATTGCTGGACGCGCGCCGCGGTAACGATCGTCGCCAACAACCGCGTGACCAATGGCCGCCATATGCACGCGGATCTGATGCGTGCGACCAGTTTCAAGACGACATTCCACTAACGCGCAAGGAACTGGTTCTTCAAACGTTTCAAGAACGGTGTAGCGCGTACGCGCTTCGCGACCCTGAGCGCTCACCACCATTTTTGTAGGTTCGCGAGTTGAGCGACCGATAGGCGCGTCGATCAGACCGCTGCCCGCTTCGGGAATTCCCCAAACGAGCGTGAGATAGGTGCGTTCAACTTCGTGCGCAGCGAGCATGGCACTGAGTTCGGCATGCGCTTCAGCAGAACGAGCCATCAGCATGAGTCCGGAGGTGTCTTTGTCGAGTCGATGCACAACGCCAGGACGCTCGGGTTCACCTATGTCAGCGATTTCGGGATACACCGCCAACATCGCTTGCACAAGCGTGCCCGTGGCGTTCCCCGCGCCCGGATGAACAACGAGTCCGGCAGGTTTATCGATCACGATGACGTCGTCGTCGACGTAGACGAGCGGAACATCGATCTCGGGTTCGGCGATAAGCGGTTCCGGACCAAGATCAGGATCAACATTGACTTGCACAACATCGCCGTCGGCCACTCGACGAGAGCGCGTCGTGATGACTGCGTCGTTGCACGACACAAGACCCTGTTCGAGCCATTCGGTCACACGAGTGCGGCTCGCTCCGGTGATCATGGCGACGACGCGATCAATGCGTTCGCCAGCTAACGCTGCGGGGATGACCTCGCTGTAGGCCATGTCAGTTGCTCTCGATCGTTGAAGTTGAAGTCGATGCTTGCGAGGCGTCGTTCGCGTTTGTGTCGTCGTCTTGCTGTTGTTCCTGTGGCGTCGGTGCGAAAAGCGTTGAGATCACCAAGAGGATTGCGCCGCAGACCACGCCAATGTCGGCCACGTTAAAGACCGGCCACCACTGAAAATCGATGAAGTCAACGACGCCACCTTGGAAAAACCCTGCGTCGCCTCGAAAAGCACGGTCGAGCACATTGCCTAGCGCGCCACCAACGATCATCCCGAGCGCAACGGCCCCCAAACGGGTGCGGACCGATCCGCCCTTCCACACCAAAATTCCGACGACGACCAGCGCAAGCACACCGATCCACGTTCCGAACCCGGTACCGAGGCTGAACGAGGCTCCGTGGTTCTCGGTGAGTTGAAACCGCAAGGTCCAGACCACATCGATCGTGTCATTCTTGAGCGAGGACACGGCCCAGGACTTCGAAAGTTGATCGGCCAGAAGCCATCCGATGGCGACCGCGCCAAACAGCACCCGATGCGTGGGTGCTGCTTTTGTGGGCGCGTTCGCAGTTGTCACGGGTTCCAACCTAGGGGCTGGATTGCCCGAACCGTGGTTGTTCAGCGACGGAAGTTGCCGACTTTGTATTCGACACGCTCACGACACCACGGAATCGCACGAAGGCGTTCCTTCGGAATCGCAAGGCCGGAGATTTCGCAAATGCCGTACGTGCCCTGACCGATCTTGGCCATCGCCCGATCGATTTCATCGACCTGCTCGAGGAACTGCGCCGAAAGTGCGAGATCGCGTTCGCGTTCAACCGCGAGGGTGTCGCCTTCACCTGACTCTTCATCGAACTGCACATCGCCGGGTTCACGCAGTTCGGCCAAGGAGTTTGCTTCGGCAGTCAGTGCTTCGGCGTCGTGCACGAGGCGACGTCGTTCTTCAAGCAACAGCGCGCGCTGCGCATCGAGGAACTTGGCGTCGAACGGGTACTTGATCTTCTTTGGTTCCTTCGGAATCGCGGGGAGGCGATTGGGCCGAGGAGCAAGCACTGGGGCGGCTTCGACCTTCTTGGCCGGAGCAGCTTTGGCGGCCGGAGCCTTCGCCGGGGCTTTTTTGGCGGGCGCCTTCTTCGCAGGGGCCGCCTTCTTGGCCAGAGCCTTCTTCGCCGGAGCCGCCTTCTTCACGACCTTCTTGGCCGGAGCCTTGGCCGGCGCCTTCTTTGCGGGCGCCTTCTTTGCGGGCGCCTTCTTCGCAGGGGCCTTCTTTGCCGGAGCCGCCTTCTTGGCCGGAGCCTTCTTTGCCGGAGCGGCCTTCTTTACGACCTTCTTGGCCGGAGCCTTGACTGCCGCCTTTTTTGCCGGAGCCTTTTTCGCTGCGGACTTCTTCGCCGTTGCCTTTTTGACTGCCACGGATGATCTCCCTTGAGTGGCGGTGGATCGGCGGAGGGTAAGGGCGCCACCCTCCCACGTCAACCCGCCGCACCGGAGCCGTTCGGCGACGGCGTACGCTTGGCCCCCATGTCATTCGGTCCCGTCGACCCAGATCTCGACCTCCCCTCCCTCGAACAACGCCGCCTGCAGCGCTGGAAGGCCGATGACACCATCGGTGCTACTCGTCGACTTCGGGCCGGCAGCGAGCCCTGGATTTTCTACGAGGGGCCCCCAACCGCCAATGGCCGACCGGGGCTTCACCATGTGTGGGCTCGGGTGTTCAAAGACATCTACCCGCGCTTTCAAACCATGCGGGGCCGCGATGTCCCACGCAAAGGCGGTTGGGACTGCCACGGCCTTCCGGTTGAACTCGAGGTCGAAAAGGAACTCGGCCTCTCGACCAAGCACGAGATCGAAGCGTTCGGTATCGCCGAATTCAACAAGCGCTGCCGTGAATCGGTGCAGCGTTACGTCACCGACTGGACCGCTCTGACCGAACGATCTGGCGTCTGGATCGATACCGCCGACGCCTACTGGACCCTCGACAACTCCTATGTCGAATCGGTGTGGTGGCTCATTCGTCAACTGTGGGACAAGGGCCTTCTCTACGAAGGCCACAAAGTCTCGCCCTACTGCGGCCGGTGTGGAACGGCGCTGTCGAGCCACGAACTTGGTCAGCCCGACGTGTATCGAGACATCACTGACCCATCGGTCTATGTCCGATTCCCTCTCGTTGATCGCGACGTCGATCTGCTCGTTTGGACCACCACGCCGTGGACCCTCATTTCAAATGTCGCAGCGGCAGTTGGCCCCGACATTGACTACGTCCGCGTTGGTTCCACCGATGGCACTCGTGATCTCGTCATGGCCGCGGCCCTCGCACCTGAAGACGCAAACATCGTCGAAACCTTCAAGGGCGCCGATCTCGTCGGATCGCGCTACCAACGCCCATTCGACACGCTCACTCCCCCGCCTGGTGCCGATGGTTGGCGCGTTGTCGGCGCCGAGTTCGTTACGACCGACGATGGCTCGGGCATTGTGCATCTCGCGCCTGCGTTCGGCGAAGACGACGCGGCCGTCGGACGCGCAGAGAAACTTCCTGTCCTCAATCCGGTGAACGCCGACGCTGCGTTCGACGAAACCGTTCCCGCGTTTACGGGAACCTTCGTGAAAGATGCCGATCGCGCGATCATCGCCGACCTCACCGAACGTGGGCTGCTGGTTCGGGAACAGGCCTACGAACACAGTTATCCGCACTGCTGGCGTTGCAGCACGCCGCTCATTTACTGGGCAAAAACTTCGTGGTTCGTCCGCACGTCTGAACATCGCGACCTTCTCATGCGCGAAAACGAACGCATCGAATGGCATCCCGAATTCATCAAACATGGCCGTTTCGGCAAATGGCTCGAAGGCAACATCGACTGGGCGCTTTCTCGAGACCGTTACTGGGGAACACCGCTTCCGATTTGGCGATGCGATGCGAACGGTCATGAACATTGCATTGGCTCTGTTGAAGAGCTCAGCACGCTCACCGGCCAAAACCTCACCGAACTCGACCTCCATCGTCCGTACGTGGACGACATCACGTTCGCCTGCACCACCGACGGTTGCACTGGCACGATGCGACGCGTTGCTCCGGTTCTTGATGCATGGTTCGACTCCGGCTCGATGCCGTCGGCACAACGTCATCATCCGTTTGAAAACGCCGATTCGTTCAACGGCGCGTTTCCCGCTGATTTCATTTGCGAAGCCATCGATCAAACCCGAGGGTGGTTCTATTCACTTCTTGCGGTGAACTCGTTGGTATTCGACTCAACTCCGTACAAGAACGTTGTCTGTCTTGCACTTATCGTCGACGAAAATGGCCAAAAGATGTCGAAGTCACGCGGCAATGTCATTGCGCCGTTCGACATCTTCGACTCTCTCGGTGCCGATGCGTTGCGCTGGTACTTCTTCTCTTCCGGCCAACCCTGGACTCCGCGACGCGTGTTCCCCGATGGCATTCGCGAAGCCACACGGCAAACGCTCCTCACGTTGTGGAATGTCTTTTCCTTCTTTGCGACCTATGCCGATCTCGACGGTTGGCAACCAGACGACAGTGCTGCGTCACCAACCCACGTTCTCGATCGTTGGATCCTTTCGGAACTCGACGACACCGTTGCTCAGGTCACGACTGCGCTTGAAAACTTCGATGCGCTCGGTGGTTCGGGTCGCATCGCGAAGTTCGTCGATGATCTTTCGAATTGGTATGTGCGTCGAAGCCGGCCGCGGTTCTGGAAGTCCAGCGACGCGGCCGCGCACGCAACGCTCTACGAATGCCTCACCACAATTTCGCAGGTGCTGGCACCCTTCTGTCCGTTCCTCGCCGACGAGATCTACACGACGCTCACCGACGCCCAATCGGTGCATCTCACCGATTGGCCTGCCCCCAAAGGTCGACACGACGCCACCTTGGCCGAACAAATGGATGCCGCTCGCCGTCTTGTGAGCCTCGGTCGTTCCGCTCGTACCGACGCCAAGATCAAAGTTCGTCAACCACTTTCCCGGGCGCTCCTGCTGCACGGTGGAACCGATCTCGATGCTGCGATCGAAGCGGAAATCGAAGCGGAACTGAACGTCAAGTCGCTTGAGCGACTCGATTCGCTTTCCGGACTCATGGGTTGGTCGGTCATTCCCAACTTCCGACTTCTTGGCCCCCGACTCGGACCGCGAGTCAATGAGATCAAAGCCGCACTCGCCGACGCCGATGGTTCGGCACTCCAAGCCCAACTCGCCGAAAACGGTTGGATTGAAATTGCCGGTGAACGTCTGAGTGCCGAGGAAGTCGAGGTCCGCGCCGAAAAGCATGCCGACCTCGCGCTCGTCGAAGACGACGGGTGGGCAGTAGCGCTCGATCTCGAACTCAACGACGAACTCCGCGCCGAGGGAACCGCTCGCGAACTCGTGCGGGCACTCAACGACGCGCGTAAGAGCGCAGGATTAGAAATCGCCGATCGCATCGAAGTCACGATCGATGCGGACGAAGCGCTACGCAGCGTGATTGAAACTCACCGCGACACAATCACAAGTGAGATCCTCGCCCGCTCGCTTTCGTTCGGAAGCGGCGATCGAACGATCGAAATCGACGGCTCCACAATTTCGATCGCACTCGTTCGCGTCGACTAACGATCCAATCGTTTCGTTCGATTCACAACGTTCAATTCAGAGCGTTCGGAACAAAAACGAAACGGGACTCCTCAGCCGAAGTTGGGAGTCCCGCAGTTCGTTGCGTTTGAAGAAACGATTAGCGACGGTCGTCGTCGAAATCGGCGTCGAAGAATCGACGCATCGCCGCATCGGCGTCGTCGTCATCTTCAGCAAGGAATTCATCGTCGAAGACCGGAACGGCAGCGGTGGCTGGGCCGGCATCGATCACGTCTTCTTCAACAAACAGAGTGGCCGGAGCTGCAGGTGGCTCAGGGGTCCAGGTGGAATCCTCGGCCAGAATCGGCTGGAAGACCTCGGGCTCGGGTTCGGGGGCCGGAGTCGGTTCTGGTGCTGTGAACGCAGCAGGAGCCGGCGCAGCGATGACTGGCGGCGTCGTGAGTTCCACCGGCGGCGTGCCAACCCGAAGTGCAGCGGGATCGTCGAGCACCGCCTGGATACGTGAAAGACCATTCGCAATGACGGCACGCTGTTCCGAAAGGAACGCATCGAGTGCGGCATTGTCGGCGGCGAGTTCACGACGGGTCTTGTCGAGATCACGAATGGCTTCATCGGCCTGCGTCTTGGCTGCCGAAAGAATGCGACTTGCTTCAACCTCTGATTCTGAAAGCATTTGTGCCGCGTTGGTACGTGCTTCGTTGATGGTTGCATCAGCAGTGCGCTGCGCCATCACCAACACCGACGAGGCTTGTTCAGCTTCGATCGTGGGATCAACCGAACGAATCGGCGCAACCACCGCAGCAGGAGCAGCGACGACGCCCGCTTCAAGTTCAGCGATGCGCGCTTGCAGTCGGCTCTCGTTGCGAACGGCATCGGCAGCGCGGGTTTCCGCAGCTTCGGCGCTTGCCGTCGCCTGACGAAGTTTGTCCTGCAGTTGCGCAACCGCAGCGCTGACGCGCTCAAGGAAGTTGTCGACCTCATCGGGGTCGTAACCCTTGCGGCTCACGGAGAACCGAACGTCAGTCAGAAGATGGGGAGTTCCGGGAGTGGTTTCCATGGCGGCGATGGTATCGGCCGAACGGCGACCGAGTGTCAACGACCGTGAAGATGGCTCAGCCCGGCAACCACGCAAGAAGGATTTCGAGTGCGAGGAACACGATTAACGGAGACAAATCGAGCCCCATTCCCCCCACCCGAACAGGCGGTAGGAGCGCACGAATTGGGCCAAGAACCGGTTCAGTAATGCGGAAGAGCACACGGCGGAGCGATTCCACCGGGCCAGGACCAGACGGTGGAAACCAGCTCAGGACAATGCGTCCGAGAATGCACAGCAAATAGAACTGCGCGAGGTAGTGAAGCAGGACCCACACAGCGGTGGATCAGAGTTCTTCGTCGATGTCGCCGAGCAGGAGCGCTTGCTCTTCTTCGGGAACGTCGACGCCGACTGGCAGCACGAGGTACACCGATGAACGGCCAAGACGCTTCATCGAGCCACCAATTCCGTAGCAAAGGCCGCTCGAGAAATCGATCAGTCGACGAGCGAGATCGCCATCGGCGCCGGCGAGGTCCATCGCAACGGCCTTGCCTGCCTTGAAGTTGTCGGCGACATCCTGTGCCTGGTTGAAACGCGTGGGCTTGACCAGCAATGGACGAACCGATTGGCGACGAGGCACCGCGCGAACACGTGGTTTCGATGCGTCTTCAACTGCCGAGGCAGTGGCCGGTGAGGTTGGCGCTGCGACTGGGCGAACTGCGGAGACCTCTCCGGTCTCGGGGGCAGTCGACAGCACTGGTCCGGAGGACACTGGCGGACGGGCGCGCACCGTTCCGGTGGGGCGAGTTGGTTGCTGACGTGCCACCTGCGTTGGGGGTGGGGGCAACGGACGATCGTCGGGCGAGGCCGCGTAATCGTCGTATTCATCGTCGGGCCCAAGCCCGAGGTACACCATGGCTTTGCGCCACATCGAAGACATCTGACCCTCCGTGCGGGGGAACTCACCCCCGGTCCGACCCGGCAGGCTAGTTGCTCCGCGCCGACCGACGACATTCATCGACCGAAACGCCCAATCTCAGGGCCAATCAGAGCGACCGAGGGGCTCGAGCCCCGAAGAGCCCGGTCCCGACCCGGACCATGGTGGATCCTTCTCGAACCGCCAGTTCGAGGTCGTCGGACATCCCTATCGAGCGTTCGGGGAGGCCAAGCCGATCGGCAAGTTCCACCAGGCGAGCGAATCCGGCGGCGGTCTCAACCGGATCTCCTGCCGTTCCCACCCCCATGAGGCCAATGACCGTGAGGCCAACCTCGCGAGCTTGACCAACGAGACGTTCACCCTCGCTCAGCGGAGCTCCGCCCTTTTGGGGCTCGTTCGAAAGATTGAGCTGAATCATCACCTTCGCGCCTGGCGCGCGACGCGCAATCTCGTCGATCAATTCTGATCGGTCAACGCTCTGCCAGACCGAAACAATTGCAGCGATGCTGCGCACCTTGTTGCGTTGGAGTCGTCCGAGAAAATGCCATTCGATGCGGTCGCGCTCTTCGGTCGAAAGCTCTTCATGTTTTGCGATGAGTTCTTGTGCGTAGTTCTCGCCAACCATCGTGAGACCAGCAGCGAGTGCAGCACGTGGCGCATCGACGCCAAATCCTTTTGTGACTGCGACGATTCGAACTTCGCGATGAGGCGAAAGTTCAGCGAGGCGATGTTGCAGATCTCGAACATGTTCACGAACGCGTTGTTGATCGACTGGTGTTGTCATGACTCCTCGATCCACACAACCATTGCCTGACGTTGGGTCTCTGCTCGAGCGCGATGGGAAAAGAGTTGTTCATTGCACGCAGTGCAGTCGATGTCTTCGCTTTCGAGCACAACTCCAAGACGTGCAAGTTCTAAACGCACTCCCGATCGCACATCGAGCGCCGGACGTCCGTCGGTTGTTTCCGAACGAACCTCGTTGCCAAATCGATTCACCAGTCGGTCGAGATCGGCATCGCCGAACTCGTAACACTCAGGACCAATCGACGGCCCCACAAACGCGTAGAGCGAACCTGCGCTCTGCGATCGAAGTTCAGTGACTGCAGTCTCGATCACGCCTGCCTCAAGGCCCCGCCAACCAGCGTGCACTGCAGCAATCACGCCGTCGTCAGACCAAAGGGCGATCGGCACACAGTCGGCAGTTTGAATCGACAATGCGACATCGGTTCTGCCGGTGACACTCGCATCGGCTGACGCACCACACACGAAGTCAATGGCGCGGTCGTCGAGCACAACAACTTCCGCACCATGCACTTGGTGAAGCCACAGCCACGGTCGATCGATGACGTGGCGGCGACGATCTTCGAGTTCGAGCGCCACTCCCCCGATGGCGAAATCCCCATCGGAACGATCGGTGGTCCGGACGCGGATCGAGCGCCCGTTGTCGAGCGCTCGATCAAAGAACCGCACCGTGGCGGAGACGGTGACTACTGAAGGAACGATGGGACGTCGAAGTCGCCATCGTCATCGAGGTCGTCGTCGGCAGTGGAGAACACGTCGCGAGCGATCGGACGATCGTCGCGGCCTGAACGACCGGGACGAACCTCGCCGTCCCAGCGATCGAAACCAGCGGCGATAACGGTGACGCGAACTTCGTCGCCCATTTCGTCGTCGATGACCGTTCCGAAGATGATGTTGGCGTCAGCGTGAGCAACACCGTGAATGATCTCGGCGGCTTCGTTGACCTCGAACAGGCCGAGATCGCTCCCACCAGCGATGGTGAGAAGAATGCCGCGAGCGCCTTCGATGGAGGCTTCGAGCAACGGCGAGGAAATCGCTGCCTTGGCCGCAGCAACCGCTCGACCTTCGCCCGAGCCGTACCCGATGCCCATGAGTGCCGAACCG
>JALQSZ010000379.1 GCA_023264135.1 Acidimicrobiales bacterium | reverse complement strand
TCGGTCTCACCCGACTCCGCCTTTCCTTTTGGAAAGGTCCAGTCGTCGTATCGCGGCCGATGCACAATCACGATTTCAGGCTCCGCAACTTGACCGCGGAAAATCACGCCGCCAGCAGCGCGCACATCAAACGTCTCTGCGTCTTGCCCCAACTTCTTGCGAGCAGCCACTCTGATCAAGCGCGCCGATCGAGCGCGAGTTGCTCAAATCGGCGATGCGTGTCGGCATCGGTTACGCCAGAAACCTTCGACCAACGCGTGTCGGCTCCGAGCGCCCATGCCAGACGATCGTCTTCAAGATTCACGGCAAGGATTTCATGCAAACGAGATTGCAGTAACGGATCTTCAACCGGCACCAATGCTTCAACTCGGCGATCGAGATTGCGAGGCATGAGGTCGGCGGAGCCGATGTAGTACACCGGCGCGCCATCAGCACCGTGTTTGAAGTGATAAATCCGAGAATGTTCAAGGTATCGACCAACGATTGATCGGACATGAATGTTCTCCGACAAACCGGGAACGCCGGGACGCAGACAACAGATCCCGCGCACGATCAGATCAACTCGGGTTCCGGCCTGCGATGCCGCATAGAGCGAATCAATCAGTGCAGCATCGACAAGACTGTTCATCTTGAGAACGATGTGCCCGTCGCGACCAAGCGCCGCTTCATTCGCGATGAGTTCGGCAATGCCTGGTCGAATTGTGGTTGGCGAAACAAGCAACTTTGAAAACTCAGGATCGCGGGCAAACCCCGTGAGCAGATTGAACAACTGGGTGAGGTCCGAGCCCACCGCAGGGTCAGCAGTGAGCAACCCAACGTCTTCGTACAGTCGCGCCGTCTTCGGATTGTAGTTGCCAGTGCCGATATGGCAGTACCGACGAATTCCGTCGTGTTCTTCACGAACGACGAGAGTGGTTTTGGTATGGATCTTCAAGCCCATCAGGCCATAGATCACATGAACGCCGGCCTTTTCCAGTTCCTTCGCCCAACCGATGTTCTTCTTCTCGTCGAACCGCGCCTTGAGTTCAACAAGTGCAGCGACCTGTTTGCCGCGTTCGGCGGCACGCACAAGTGACTTGATGATTGAGGTATCGGATGACGTGCGGTAGAGCGTGAGTTTGATTGCGAGCACGGAAGGGTCGACCGAAGCCTGACGAATGAATTCCTCAACCGAGGTTGAGAACGATTCGTACGGGTGGTGCATAAGCACATCGCGATCACGAATGACCGAAAAAATGTCGACCGGCTCGTCGGGATCAGTGCTCGACAAACGCGGTTGGGTGATCGGCGCCCACGGCTCATCTTTGAGATCCGGCCGGTCGAGGCTCATCAGCCCGAACAGCCCGCCCAAATCGAGAGGGCCAGTGAAGGTGTAGATATCGGAAGGTTCGAGGTCGAGTTCCTCCGTGAGCAGTTCGAGGATCTCTTCGGACGCATCGGCATCGATCTCGAGCCGCACCGCACGTCCGAACCTCCGACGTCGAAGTTCAAGTTCAATTGTTTCGAGAAGATCGTCGGCTTCTTCTTCTTCGACCGTGAGGTCAGCGTTTCGAGTGACACGAAAGGCGTAATGCGTTCCGGGTTCCATGCCAGGAAACAACACGTCGAGATGTGAGGCGATGACCTGTTCGAGCGGAATGAATCGCTCACCGTCAGGCATCACCACAAAGCGCGGCAGCAGATTCGGAACCTTGACGCGAGCGAAGCGATGTTCACCG
>JALQSZ010000378.1 GCA_023264135.1 Acidimicrobiales bacterium | reverse complement strand
GTGTCGCTAACAAGCTTTGCTTCACAACACACGCAACCACTGAGAGAGAACCGTGTCTTCGACTCCACCACCGCCCCCTGCACCAACGCACGACGCGCCCGCCGATCTCCTTGTTCGTAACGCAGCGTTGATTGCAACCTGCGATGCGCAACGTCGTGAGATCGCCGGCGGCTGGGTTTCGATCACCAATGGCGTCGTAAGTGGAGTGGGTGACGCCGGAACCGAACCGCCAGCGAAACGAACGATCGATGCAAGCGGTTGCCTCGTTACCCCCGGTCTCATCAACACCCATCACCACATCTACCAAAACCTGACTCGCGCCTACCTCCCGGCAACGAGCGGAAATCTCTTTACGTGGTTGACCGAGTTGTACCCGGTGTGGTCGCAACTCGATGAAGAAGCCGCCTATCTCAGTGCGTGGATCGGCTTTGCTGAACTTGCACTCGGTGGCTGCACCACATCGATGGATCACTTATACGTGCACCCGAAGGGTGGCGGCGATCTCATCACCGCGGAAATCACCGCCGCAAAGGAATTTGGTTTTCGATTCCACGCAACTCGTGGCTCGATGAGCCGTTCGCAAAAGGATGGCGGTCTCCCGCCTGATTCGGTTGTGCAAACCGACGATGAAATCCTTGCCGACTCTGAACGACTCGTGAAGATGCATCACGACCGTTCACCACACGCAATGATCCAAGTCGCGCTCGCGCCGTGTTCACCATTTTCGGTGACACCTGATCTCATGCGTTCCACTGCGGAACTCGCAGAGAAACTCGATGTTCGTCTGCATACCCATCTCGCCGAAGATGTCGACGAAGACACCTACTGCCTCGACGTGTACGGATGTCGTCCCGTTGAACTCTTCGAAGATGTTGGTTGGGGGTCGAATCGTTCGTGGGTTGCGCATTGCGTCTATCCGAATGCCGAGGAAATTGAACGCCTCGGCAAATGGGGAACCGGTGTGGCGCATTGCCCAAGTTCGAATCAGATTCTTGGAGCCGGGTTCGCGCCGATCGCGGAGTTCGTTGCCGCCGGCGTTCCCGTTGGCCTCGGTTGCGATGGTTCGGCGTCAGCCGACTCGGCCTCACTCTGGACCGAAGCCCGTAACGCCATGCTCATGGGCCGCCATCGCAAGGGCCCTGAATCGATGCAGGCCCGTGACGCGCTCGAACTTGCCACTCTCGGCGGGGCCAAGTGCCTCGGCCGCGAAGGAGAGATCGGCGTTCTCACTCCTGGCGCGGCCGGCGACCTTGTGGTGTGGGGATTCGAAGGCGTGCGCTACGCCGGTGCCCTCTCCGACCCCATCGAGGCCTGGCTTCGCTGTGGACCAACATCGGCTCGAGACACCGTGATCGCAGGAGAGTCCGTCGTCAGCAGCGGACTGCTCACCAACCCCAACGTCGAGGAGATGCTCACTCGCCACCGGGGAGTTGCAACACGTTGGCAATCGCGCTGAACGACCTCAGCTGGCGCTCAGTCCGCGCCTGAGCAACGAATCGCGGTCCCTTCCTCGCCCCACCACTAGCGTTTCGGCCCATGAAGCTCCATCGCCAACACAAGGCCGCGGTCGACCCCACTCGACCAAAACCAACGCCTCCAACCGGAACGCAACTTGGTGGCCTCGGTCGCATCGGTCGATTTGTTTCGAAACATCACCGCTGGGTCGCGTTGTTGTGGCTGGCGATCATTGTTGCTGCGGGCTATCTCAATGTTGCGTTCG
>JALQSZ010000377.1:253-1721 GCA_023264135.1 Acidimicrobiales bacterium | reverse complement strand
GGGCAACGCTCGGCGACTCAATCGTGGTTGTTGGTGGCGACGGAATTTGGAACTGCCACATTCATACCGACGACATCGGTGCAACGATCGAAGCGGCTGTCGACATTGGTCGACCTCGTTCGATTCGCGTAACTGATCTCCTTGAAGAAGTCGAAGAAGAACGTTGGGTGCGCGAAGCCGAACCCATGACGCCAGAACCGGCAACAACGCACGACCCAGTTCCGTGCGCAGTCGTTGCTGTTTCGGTTGGCGACGGAATTCGTCGCATCTTCCATTCGCTTGGCGTGCAAGTGATCGTCACCGGCGGGCAAACGATGAACCCATCGACTGCGCAACTCCTTGAAGCAGTTGAAGCTGCGCCGGCCGACGATGTGGTGTTGTTGCCGAACAACAAGAACATCATTCCTGTGGCCGAACAGGTCGACGCGATGACCACAAAGAACGTGCGCGTCGTTCCGACTCGTGGAGTCGCTGAAGGATTCGCGTCGTTGCTGGCCTACGACCCCGAAGGCACTGCACTGTCGAATGCAGATGCGATGACCGAAGCTGCTGCTCACGTAGTCGCTGGCGAACTCACTCGTGCCGTTCGCGATTCGAGCAGCGATGCCGGGCCCATCAGCGAAGGCGATTGGCTCGGTATCGCGCGCGACGGAATTATCGCGATCGATGCTGATCTTTCTGAGGCCGCTGCCGGCCTTCTTGCGCACATCGTGAGCGACGACCACGAGATCGTCACGATCATCGAGGGCGAGGGCGCCACTCCGGCGGCGACTCGACACCTCGAAGTGTGGGTGCAAGACAACCGTCCAGGGTGCGAGGTTGAAGTGCACCACGGCGGTCAGCCGCTCTACCCGTATCTCTTCGGTATCGAGTGAGCGACATCGTGGGACGTCGATTGGCGCAACTCGCCAATCTGCCTGTCACCGAATTGAAAGGGGTGACGCCCAAGAAGGCGGAAGCCCTCGCAACCTTGGGGATTCGTTCTGTACTCGATGTGCTGACGAATTATCCGCGTCGGTACATCGATCGCACGAAAGAAGTCACGATCCGCGACGCGCCTCTCGATGAAGAAGTGGTGTTGCTGGCGACGGTGAAAGCCAGTCGTTCAGTACGCAGTCGCAATGGACGTGAGTTTGTCGTCATCACGATTTCTGATGACACGGGTTCAATCGACATCAGCTTCTTCAACCAAAAGTGGCGATTGAAATTCCTTCCCATTGGGACGTCGGTCGCGGTTTTTGGAAAAGTCACGGTGTTCAGCGGTCGTCGAGGGATGACCAATCCTTTCGTCGACAAAGTTGGCACGCGAGTCGGCCGGATTGTGCCGATCTATCCGCAATCGGAGAAAGCGCGAATCAACAGCGACACGATTGCTGATTTGTGTGCAGAGACCTTGCGCCGTTCCGGAGAGTTCGCAGACATTGTCGACGAATCGTTGCTCGATCGGCTCGATATCGTCGATCGCACG
>JALQSZ010000377.1:0-243 GCA_023264135.1 Acidimicrobiales bacterium | reverse complement strand
GAACCAAACGACTCGGAGGAAGAGAAGGCCGCACGGAAGCGCCTCGTCTTTGATGAGTTGTTGCGGGTGCAGGTCGAACTTGTTCGTCGCAAACGAGAACTTGAACGAACGGCGGTCGGAATCGCACATGTTGTTGGCGATGGTGGCGGGCCGTTGGTGAAACGCTTTCATGAGGTTCTTCCCTACGACCTCACGGGCGCTCAGGCACGGACGATCGCGGAAATCAATGAGGACCTCGCCAAA
>JALQSZ010000376.1 GCA_023264135.1 Acidimicrobiales bacterium | reverse complement strand
GAGCCTTTACGACAACCGTCGATGGTCCGATCGCGATGCCCGTCGATGGCTACCGCGGATTCCTTGGCGTGAGCCCTAGTTCCGTGATCGTGCATGCAGGAATCGTTGAGGCGACTGGTCAGGCCGTGAAAGCGTTCGGCGACACGGTCGTTGGTTCCGTAAAGGGCGTCGGCCGGATCTTCTCGCCGAGCGGGATCAGTCGATTGGCAACACAGGTTGCGAACGGCGGTAGTTCGCAGTCATCCAGTTCGATTGAGCCAGTTGGTTCAGGCTCGGTCGGAAGTGGGTCCAGTTCGGGCTCGTCGGCGACGACATCGTCGAACGCCGATCGCCCCATGTCGTTGCTTGGCATTGTGAATGTCGGAACCCAGTTGGGTGAGCAAGCAGGATGGGCAGGAGTGCTCGCGCTGCTCGCCACCGTCAACATTTTCCTCGGACTGATCAATCTCGTTCCGCTACTGCCCTTCGACGGCGGGCATATTGCAGTTGCCACCTACGAAGAGATTCGCACGCGCATTTCGGGCAAGGCCTACCGAGTGAATATGGCCAAACTCATGCCCGTGACCTACGTCGTGGTGTTGTTGATGGTCGGTTTGTTCGCATCGACGCTGTATCTCGATGCCGTGGACCCCGTGAAACTGTCTCCGTAGACCTAACCTCATCGACGTGAGCGAGCTTTCACCGCAGACCCGATACCCACGACGCGCAACTCGACAACTACACGTCGGTGACGTTGCTGTCGGTGGTGGCGCGCCAATCACGATTCAATCGATGACGACAACGAAGACTGCCGACGTCGAAGGCACGTTGCAACAGATTTACGCGCTTGCCGGTGCGGGTTGCGACATCGTTCGCTGCACTTGCAATGAAGTTGAAGCAGCGGAAGGTCTCGCCCACATTGTTCCGCGTTCGCCACTGCCGATCATCGCTGACATTCATCATCAGTACCGACGCGCGCTTGAAGCAATGGAAGCGGGTGTGCAGGGTTTGCGTTTGAACCCCGGAAACATTCGTCGACCTGAGCACATCAAGGCCGTTGCTCTCGAAGCGAAAGACCGTGGCATTCCGATCCGGATCGGCGTCAACGGCGGATCGCTTGATCCGGAGTTGTACGACAAATACGGCGGCAAAGTCACCGCCGAAGCCATGGTGGAATCGGCCAAACGTGAACTCGCGTATTTCGAAGAGGTTGGCTTCGACGATGTAAAGATTTCGGTGAAAGCCTCGAACGTGGCGCTGATGATCGATGCGTATCGACTGCTCGCCGACACGGTCGATTACCCGTTGCACCTCGGAGTCACCGAAGCCGGACCGCCACCTGCAGGTCTCGTGAAAGCAACGGCCGGTATGGCCACGTTGTTGGCCGAAGGTATTGGCGACACTATTCGCTATTCGCTGACCGCTGATCCGGTCGAGGACGTTCGCGCTGGTCGTTGGTTGCTCGAAAGCCTCGGTCTTCGCGAACGACGGGGCCTCGACCTCATCGCGTGTCCTTCGTGTGGTCGCGCCGAAGTCGATGTCATCGAAGTCGCCGCTCGCGCGCAAGACGCGCTTACCGACATGAACATCCCGATCCAGGTTGCCGTGATGGGCTGCGTCGTGAATGGCCCAGGCGAAGCTCGAGAAGCCGATCTCGGAATTGCGGCCGGCCGAAAGCGCGGCCATTTGTTCGTCAAGGGCGAAGTAGTCAAGGTCGTTCCCGAACCAGAAATGGTCGAGGCGCTCGTCG
>JALQSZ010000375.1 GCA_023264135.1 Acidimicrobiales bacterium | reverse complement strand
GGTCGCCGAAGAAATTTGTCTTCAAGTTGGAGCAAACCCCTCGGGAAAGTAGCCCTGCTCGACCGCATCGAGGCCCTTTTGATAGGGGTGAGTCGGGTGGGCCTCGTGGTCGGTAAACTCATAGTCACCCCCGCAATACTGGGGGTCATGAGAAAAATGCTCGTCGTCTTCGCGATTCCACTAGTCGCACTTTCACTATCTGCATGCACCATCAACATCAACGTCCCCCCAAGCGGGGGGATGGGCATGATGAGTTCAGAGCGCAGCGGCGTCGATGGAATCGACATGTTTGCCGAGATGATGATTCCGCATCACCAGCAGGCCATCGACATGTCGCTGATTGCTCTCGAGCGCTCTGAGAATGAGGCCGTGAAAGACCTCGCTCAACGCATTATTGACGGTCAAACGCCAGAAATTGAACTCATGTCGACGTGGATTTCCGACAGCGGAGCCAACGGCATGATGTCGGGAATGGGCATGCCGGGTATGGGAGGAATGGCGAGCGACGAAGAGATGGCGCAGCTGGAAACCCTCTCGGGTCCCGAGTTTGATCGGCAGTTTCTAACCCTGATGATTGTGCACCACGAAGGCGCCCTGCACATGGTGCAAATGATTGACGACTCTCGCGTCGATGAAGTCGCCGGGCTTGCAGAGGACATCGTCCGTGTTCAAACCGAAGAAATTGAGGAAATGAACACTCTGTTGGAAGGACTGAAGAATGCGTAACGCATCTCTCGCCGTCGCGTTCGTGCTGCCCCTCGCGGGATGCGCCTCGAGCGTTACTGTCGACGACCTTTCGAGCCTCTCCCACGTGCACAATATTGTGCTGCACGACGAGCGGGTTCTCATCGGAAGCCACGAAGGACTCTTCACGCCCTCCGAAGAAGCAAATTGGATCCGCATCGGCGATGAGTTCGATGTGATGGCCCTCGCCGAAGTTGATGGGGAACTCCTCGCAAGCGGACACCCCGGTCCTGGATTCGACTTCCCTGACCCCGTAGGACTTCTCGCCTCATCAGACGGCGGAGAAACGTGGGAAGCTCGTTCGCTCGTCGGAGAAGTCGACTTCCATCTCCTCGAAGCATCTGGTTCCACTGTTATCGGTGTCGCCGCCAACTACGGTGTTCTGCTCAAATCGACCGACTCGGGCGAAACGTGGTCCTCTCTCGACGTGCCCACCCTCTCGGATCTCGCCATCAATCCCGATGACCCGGAGAATGTTGTATTGGCGACCGACACAGGGCAACAGTGGTCAAGCGATGGCGGCGCAACCTTCTCCCTCACGCGCACGAGCGTAAGACCCACGATTCTGGACTGGTCGCAGTCGGGTTTGTTTGGCGCCACTGACGATGCGGTGTGGCGATGGAACGGCGAGAGTAGCGAGTGGGAGCTCATTCAAGGCGGCTACCCAGCCGTTTACGGCATTGCCTCGTCGAACGGAAATCTCGCCATCTTCGACGGGGAGACGGTCTCAACGATTCACGTCAAGAATTAGCGCAGTGGACCTGACGGGAATCGAACCCGTGACCTTCTCATTGCGAACGAGACGCGCTACCAACTGCGCCACAGGCCCAAGTGAGTCCAAGATTAGCACCGGGCATCCAGGCTCTCAGAATGAGTTCTCAAGCTTCATTGCCTAGCGTTGAGGGATGGTGAAGCCCTCACGAACCCTCGCCCGCGTCGATCGCACCGTGATTTCGTTCATGGAGAAAGTCGGCCTACCGTTTCTGCGCATC
>JALQSZ010000374.1 GCA_023264135.1 Acidimicrobiales bacterium | reverse complement strand
GCCGCCGATGCGAGTCTCGGCCGATGGCGAGCGCACCGATCAAATGGACGACGCTCCAATGGCCGATATCCAGGGAACCATCGCGACATTCACCGTTGATCGCATGGCGTACTCGCCGAGCCCGCCAATCATTTTTGCGGTCGTCGATTTCGACGGTGGTGGACGTTTGCCGATCGAACTCACCGACACCGATCTTGAAGAGGTTGCCATTGGTGGCCGTGTGGAAATGACCTTCCGTCGTCTCTTCACTGCCGATGGCATCCACAACTACTTCTGGAAGGGGAAGTTGATCCGTGGCTAGTCATGGAATTCGCGACCAGGTGGCCATCGTTGGGATGGGCTGCACCAACTTCATCGAGAACTGGGGTTCCAGCCTCGACGACATGATGATCGACGCTGCCAACGAGGCCTACGCGTCGGCTGGTGTTAACAAAGACGATGTCGACGCCTATTGGTTTGGCACTGCGCAGAGCGCGATGAGCGGCATTGCGCTTGCCCGTGCGCTGCAGTTGCAGAACAAGCCGGTTACTCGTGTCGAGAACTACTGCGCCACCGGCTCGGAAGCATTGCGCCAAGCTTCGTATGCGCTCGCCTCGGGCGCCTACGACCTGTGCATGGTGGTTGGTGCTGAGAAGGCGAAGGACACCGGCTTCCAGGGTCTCAACGCATTCCCGATTCCGAACGATGGCACCGCGCGCACTCTTACTGCCGCGGCGATGTTTTCGATGATCGTTCCGGCGTATGGCAATAAGTACGGTGTCGATGAAGACACGATGCGCGCTGCCCTTAGTCACATTGCGGTGAAGAACCACTTCAATGGCGCTCGCAACTCACGTGCGCAGTTCCGTAAAGAGATCACTGTTGAAACGGTGGAGAAGGCGCCGAAGATGGCCGGCACGCTCGGACTCTTCGATTGCGCTGGTGTTGCCGACGGTTCAGCTGCAGCGATCGTGTGCCGCGCTGAAGATGCGCACAAGTACACCGATAAGCCGATCTACGTGAAGGCACTTTCGTTTATTGCTGGCAACGGTGGCGGTCTTACTGATCCGAACTACGACTACACGACCTTCCCCGAAATCGCTGCGTGTGCAATCGACGCGTACGCACAAGCTGGCGTCACGAATGCTCGTGAGCAGGTCGCAATGGCCGAGGTGCACGACTGCTTCACGCCGACGGAACTTCTCCTTATGGAAGATCTTCAGTTCTCCGCTCGCGGCACCGCATGGCGCGATGTACTCGACGGCGTGTTCGATCTTGATGGCGAACTTCCCGTCAATCCCGACGGTGGTCTCAAGTCATTCGGACATCCCACCGGTGCTAGCGGTTTGCGCATGATGTTCGAAGCATTCCTCCAACTTCGTGGTGAAGTGCCTGAAGAACGCAAGATCCACTCGCTGGCCGAGGGTCGCAAGCTTGCGTTGACGCACAACCTTGGCGGCTATCCCGGTGAAATGGTGAGCTTCATCTCGCTTCTCGGCGCCGAGTTGGGCTGACCACAAAGGTTCTGAAGACTACGAAGGCCCGGCGTTGTGCCGGGCCTTCGTCGCGTCTGGAAAGAAGTTGTTTTGATTAGAGACGTTCGATGATGGTGACGTTGGCCTGACCGCCGCCTTCACACATAGTTTGCAGGCCGTAACGGCCACCAGTGCGCTCAAGCTCGTTGAGCATGGTGGTCATGAGGCGAACACCGGTGGCGCCAAGTGGGTGACCAAGAGCGATCGCTCCACCGTTGACATTGACCT
>JALQSZ010000373.1 GCA_023264135.1 Acidimicrobiales bacterium | reverse complement strand
GAACCGAAAGTGTTGATCTGCGACGAACCGGTTTCAGCGCTCGATGTTTCGGTTCAGGCCCAGATCCTCAATCTGCTTCAGGACATGAAAGAGCGCTACGGGCTCACCATGTTGTTCATCGCTCACGATCTCGCAGTCGTGAAGAACGTGAGCGATCGAGTTGCAGTGATGTATCTCGGCAAGTTGTGCGAGGTGGGCAATCCCGACCGCCTCTATTCAACGCCGGCGCATCCCTATACAAAGACGCTGCTCGACTCGATCCCTCCTCCGGACCCCGACGCCCCCAAGGGCGACTTCGCTGGTCTTTCCGGGGAGATTCCTTCACCGGTTGCTCCGCCAAGCGGCTGCCGGTTCCGGACCCGTTGCCCCAAGGCACAAGATCTGTGTGCCCAGGTCGAGCCGGTCATGACCGGAGTCGGCGACGATCATTTTGTGGCCTGTCACTTCCCGCTTGAGGGCACGCCAGTTTCGCTTTAGTCAGCGTCGCCTGGTGATCGGAATTCAGGATCGTCGGCAGCCGCCCAGCAGTACCAAGCAGCAACGCTTCGATACGGACGGAACCGATCTCCGAGCGGTTCGAGTTCACGAGCGGTCGGCATGACGCCTTGCAGAAACGCGCGTCCGTAACCATTTCTGACGCCGAAATCTCCCGTTGGCCACACGTCGAGTCGCCGCAACGTGAACATCAGGAACATCTGCGCTGTCCACGGACCGATGCCACGAACCGATGTCAGATGAGCGATGACTTCGTCGTCGCTGAAGCGACCGATTCGTTCGAGTTGCACTCGTCCGTCGGCAACATGTTCGGCGAGGTCGATGAGTGATGCCGCCTTTGCACCCGACAGGCCTGCGTCTCTCAACAACGACGGTGAGATCACAAGCACTGCATCGGGAGTGAACGGGCCATCGACCAGCGATCGAACTCTCCCCCAAATGGTTTCGGCAGCTCTGCCATGAAGCTGTTGCGATGCAATCGCATTGGCAAGCGTTTCGAAGCGGCGTGCTGCGGGTGGGGACGCCGCAATCCGCATGGGACCGTGCCGGGCAACGAGATCGGCGATGACGGCATCTCGGCGGGCCAGTTCCTCCGCAGCGAGTCGATGCGAGATGGCCATCGCTCCAGCCTAGGAGGCCTTCGACTTGTGCCACGATTGGGGCATGGCAACTGCTCCTGAATTCACCATCGACACGTCAACCATCTACCGAGTCACCATCGCAACGCCCAAGGGCGACATCGTGATGGACCTCGATCCACGAATCGCTCCGAACACCGTGAACAACTTCGTCACACTTGCTCGCAACGGTTTCTACGACGGGCTCACGTTTCATCGCGTCGTTCCTGGCTTCGTCATTCAGGGCGGCTGCCCGACCGGAAACGGCACTGGCGGCCCGGGCTATAAGTTCGCCGACGAGCCCGTTCAAGGGAACTATCGAGATGGCGCAGTCGCCATGGCGAACTCCGGTCCGGACACGAACGGTTCGCAGTTCTTTATTTGCCTCGGCGACCAGCTTGGTCTCCCAAAGCAGTACAACCTTTTCGGCACGACCATCGCCGGTCTCGATGTCGTGAAGAACATCGGAGTCGGCGATGTCATGACGTCAGTGACCGTCGAGGAAGTTCCGATCGAGGGTTGATCTTCTGAAACGCTGCTAGTCCTTCGTGGCGACGGCGTTCGGAACAACATTCATCTTTGGCTCATAGGCCTCCGCCTCGACTTCTCGAGCGGCGGTGCCGAGTGTTGCCCTCA
>JALQSZ010000372.1 GCA_023264135.1 Acidimicrobiales bacterium | reverse complement strand
CGCCATCAGCTCCCGCTCCGGCATACACAACGATGCCGACATAGGTCGCATCACCGCGAGTCCCGGTAATGGAATACAACGAGTCGGGTCGCACAGCAGCAACGTCATAATCGATGTCTGGGCCAGCGGCTCCCATGAACCGCACGCTCTCAAGCATCGTAAGAAACGACGGACGATCAGGATCAAGAGCCAACGTTGAGCTTTGCATCACTGCCGTCAAAATTCGAGTGATGTAGAGATCGCCGTCAGCGCGTTCACGATCGTTCAAAGGATCGCGATCCTCCAAGATGCAGGTCGTCGCGAACTCGATCGCATCAGTTAATTCCTGCCACTGCGTCGGCATGGGTGACATTTTGACTTCCCTTCTCAACCCGCTTCTGGGCCCTTCTCACCTGGATCAGATTCACTCACAAAACTCACTGTCACCGCTTTGGGCGTAATGCTGTCGATCTTCCAGAGTTGTCCTGAGGTGTAACGCACACCCCAATACTGTGTCGATCCGATCATCGTGTAGCCCAGTGAGCCAGTCGGCAATTCATACACCACACTGGTATTCGAAGTGCTCACCGTTTTCGTCACTCTCAGCACTTGATCGTCATATGGCGTTGTCACTTTGAACGACAACGTTGCACCAACCGCGAGAAGACACGGACTGAAGCTCGATGTCGTAATCGACGATGGGCACGGCGACGTGCTCGCACTGTCGATAAACAATTCGCTCGGCCCAAAAGTCCCTACTGCAACATCGTGGGTTGCAGATCGCCCCGCAACAGGATCGGTCGATTCGTCGTCACCCACGTCGACCGAATGGAACGACACCGTTCCTCCCTCGACCTTCGGATCCGACAGCTCAACCACATGCTGATGCTGCTCACCATTCACAGTCACAGCGAGCGCCGCATTAGGCGGATCAACGTTGAACCCTTCGGCATCCCAAATCGACACAAACGCATTCATGTCGAAACTCCCGGCGACACGTTCAGGCCGGTCAGTGAACCACGCAACAGGCGAATCGACCGGCATCGACACTCGATGAGCATCGCCTTCCGTCGAAATAGTCAACGACGGAGCAATCACACTGAACAACAAACTCGTTTCGGAACTACCAGGAGCACCGCTCGACTCTTTCGCAGGATCAGAAGCCGAGTCTTTTGAGGTGCACCCGCTCGCAATGATCGCTGCAAACAGACATGCGACGAACATCGTGCGCCGCAGTGACATCGATTTCACTGAGCGAGACTTTCTCAACGATGTTTCTGACATTTTGAAAGTGAACCACAAAGCCGAACCGTCAACCGCTAGGAACACCCGCCGAAGCCGAAAATGAGTGCATTCGGTTGGCCCGAGACATGCCACGTCTGACCTGACGTGTAGCCGAATTCCTCCGTGTAGTTCGTGTCTATCGGCTCAATGAGAGAGATCAGCGCCGGACCAATGTTCACGTACTCCTCGGCGTCACTGGTCCGAGTGATTGCGACGCACTGATTGCTAGTGGTCGCGATGTTCAACTCGAGCATGTCATTTGGAGCCAACAGGCACGAAGTCGACGGCACGGACGTCATGCTTGAAGGACAGGGAGGCAAGGTGCCGTCGTCGATGAACAATTCAGCATTTTCAAAGTGACCCGCAATCACTCGATCGGTGGCGTTGCGACCTGCAACCGCATCCGTCGACGCATCGTCGCTCACATCAACCGCCCGGAAGGTCACCACCCCACCGGCAATCACCGGATTCGATAACTCGACCACATGCTGGTG
>JALQSZ010000371.1 GCA_023264135.1 Acidimicrobiales bacterium | reverse complement strand
AGCCCGCGTTGACGGCCCACTCGGCAGCGGTGAATCCGGCCGAAGGACCGAGCCCGGCAAAGCTCGCAAAGGTGAGTCCCAACGGGTGGGATGGCACATCGCTCATGGCCGATGACGCTAGTGCGGGTGGGTGACAGCGCCGAACGACACCGGACGTGAACGATTGTGACGACTCGCAAACAAATCTCGTAATTGACCCACGCGTTGCACACATTGGCCTCTACGATGCGTTAGTAACCGCAGTGGCAAGTGAACTACCGCAACCCGAGGAACCCTCCAACGGAAGCGACTCTCAACCGCCGGCTACGACAGGAGAAACACATGACCGACACCCAAGAGATGGACGCACTCACCGAAGCACTCTCGATCATCGATCGTGCATTGGGCGAAATGCTCCACCGTGAATTGGTCAGCACCAACGAGGTTGCCGATCTCCTGCTCGACATCCGATCACTGGTGGCATCTGAAGCTGCTGTCCTCGTTCAAAGCTGAGTTCTGCCGGTTTCCGGCGAACTCTTCATTACCCAACTCTTCATTACATAGTTCGATGATGCACGACCTTCGGGTCGTGCATCATCGCGTTTGGCGCTTCGTCGAATTCGGCACAGTTGCAGCAGAGGCGCCGGTGCGTGCCCGTCGCTCAGCGGTCGAGGCTGGTGTGCTTGAACTCGTTGAGTGAGGGCCACCCCGAGAGCATCTCCACAATGCGTTCGACCGAACGCCGAGCATCGCCAGCGTCGGTGGGGAGTTCCATCAGTCGCACAAAGGCTGCGTGCTCGGCGGTTATGAACGTGGGGACTCCCCACACATCGAGATCCTTCGCTGCGGCGGTGTGTTCATCGCGAATGATGGCCAGTGGTCGACCGGTTGCCACTTCAGCGAACACGGGATCCGGGTCGAACCCGTTGGCGTCGAAGATCGAGCGAAGGACTGCTTCATCTCGCAATTGCGCACCCTCGGCATGGCGAGCCTCGAACAGGGCCCGATGCAGAATCGGGAAGCGTTCAGGGTCGGTGTCACGAACAACAACAGCGGCCTGAAGCGCGAGGAGGCCGGTGTCGTCCTCGGGGTGGTCCCAGATCGGAGCCTCTCCCTCTTCGATATGAACCTGACCCAACGAGAAGGGTACGAACCGGACATTCCAATCAGCACCGTCGAGCAACCCTTCCACGACATGCGCGTGGACAATGCGGGCAAAGGGGCAGCGGTAGTCCCACGTGATTCCGAATTCAAGGGTCATGGGTGTGTACTCCTGCTGGAACGATTGATGAAGGAAGGCGTTAACGCCGGCGGCGATACAGCGGCCACACCGCACGAGCGAGTGCGCCGAGTCCGAGACCAACGGCGAGACCGCCGGCAACATCGGAGGCATGGTGAATGCGAACGTGAATGCGACTCACCGCAACGAGTCCGCCAAGTCCGAAGAGCGCAACTTTGGTTGGTGTCGACGACTTCTGTGCCAACAAGACTCCGGCGACCATCGCGGTACTCGAATGGCCACTTGGGAAACTTGTTGTGAGCGGAATACGCAACTTATGCGGACGTTCCTCTTGGACGACGGGACGTTCGCGTTTGAACTGACTCTTCACGAGCCCGTTGATGATGACCGACTCCACACCGAGTGCAGCAGCGAGGCGCCAGGCCGCGCGCGCATCGTCTTCGGAACGCAGTCCACGAACGAACGCAAGCAACACCCATATCAATCCGAAGTCGCCGAGTTCGGTCAGGGCGTACATGATGCGATCGGTGGGTTCGGTGCCACGGAATCGATC
>JALQSZ010000370.1 GCA_023264135.1 Acidimicrobiales bacterium | reverse complement strand
CGGCACCGTTCAAACCGTGCTCGGACCTTTCGGATACGACGCATCGCATGAACCCACGTACCCCGCTGCGGTGCAGATCGTGCAAAGCGGAGCGTTCACACTCGCCTCCTGAGAAGGGATCGCTCCCGAATGGGTCATTCCGGTATCGGCCGGTAGCATCGAGGGCGTTGGGACGGCCGTCGGTCGTCCGGCGGCATCCGGAGGGGTGTCGCATCCTCCCCCTTGGAAAGCCAGCTCATGACCACGTTTGCCGATCTGGGCGTTTCGCCTGATCTCACGGCCGCACTTGCATCTCGCGGCATCATGGCGCCGTTCGCGGTGCAAGAACTCACTATTGCCGACGCACTTGCTGGGCGCGATGTGTGCGGCAAAGCAAAGACCGGATCAGGAAAGACGCTTGCCTTCGGTCTTCCGCTTCTTGAAAAGGTGAAAGGCGCCGAAGCGCGTCGGCCTCGTGCGCTCATCCTCGTTCCGACTCGTGAACTCGCGACGCAGGTGCGCGACGAACTTGCTCCGCTCGGTGTCGTTCGCGATGTCACGGTGACGGCGATTTACGGCGGCGCCAAAATGGAAACGCAGGTCGCCGAACTCGAAAAAGGCGTGGAGATTGTTGTGGCCACACCAGGCCGCATGATCGACATGATCGAGCGCAAAGAAATTTTCCTCGACGACATCACCCAAGTTGTGCTTGACGAAGCCGACCGCATGGCCGATATGGGTTTCCTTCCGCAGGTTGAGTGGATCCTTCGTCATATTCCTGGTCAGCATCAAACATTGTTGTTCTCCGCCACTCTCGATGGTGTTGTCGACACGCTGATCAAGCGCTACCAAACCGACCCTGCGATGCACGAGGTCGTGTCCGAACAGGTCACTGTCGAGCAGATGCAACATCGTTTCTTGCAGGTGCACGACATGGACAAGGTGAAGGTCGCAGCGGCGATCATTCGCAACTCCAATCGCACCATCGTGTTTGTGCGCACCAAGCGTGCTGCCGATCGAGTTGCCGACAACCTTCGGCGCGAAGGTGTCGAGGCAGCTTCGATCCACGGCGATCTCCGTCAGAGTCAGCGTGAGAAGGCACTGAAAGATTTCAGCGATGGAAAGTTAAAGGCACTCGTTGCCACCGACGTTGCTGCGCGCGGCATCCATGTCGACGAAGTCGATGTCGTCATCCACTACGACCCGCCGGAAGATTCAAAGGCATACCTGCACCGTTCGGGCCGTACCGCGCGCGCCGGGGCCAAGGGTGTTGTTGCCACACTCGTGATGTGGAATGAAGAACTTGAGGTCAAGCGTTTACTGAAGCGCCTCAAACTCGATCAGCCCATCGTTGAAGTGTTCTCAAACGATAAGCGTCTTGCCGATCTCGCATCCTGGGATCCGCGCGCCGACTCCGCAGCCCGCTGAACGTGTCCGATCTCGGTCGGAGCTATGAAACCTCGCTTGACCCGACACGTCGGCGTCGCGACGGTGTGCATTACACGCCTCGTGATGTTGCCGATGAATTAGTTGCGCGCGCATTTGCTGCACATAGCGATGTCATCGCGTCGAATGCGCCGTTCTCGATCTGTGATCCGACATGTGGAGCAGGAGTATTCCTGCTGGCCTCGGCCGATGCGCTTGTCGCAGCAGGGCGCACGCCGTTTGAGGCACTCGCGTGTTTGCGCGGAATGGATATCGACCCCGACGCGCTTGGCTTTGCTCGAGCCGAACTCATTGGTTGGGCTCGCGGTCATGGTCTCGATCAAGAGGATCATGACCTTCCGTTCACTCTGGTT
>JALQSZ010000036.1 GCA_023264135.1 Acidimicrobiales bacterium | reverse complement strand
AGCGCTGACGGACGCGACATTTGCGCCACCAACACCGCTTCCAGAGTTTCGGTTGTTCGACGGCGCCAACGCTCTCGGCACCATCACCCTGTTGTTGTCTCCAGAAGCACGTTGGGTGACCGAGTACTACCCGGCAGAGTCAGTGGAATCCCACGCCAACGGTTCCACCACGATCACGCTTGCGATCGGATCGCTTCCGTGGCTCGAACGGCTACTCCTGCGACTTGGACCAGACGCAACCGTCGTCAGTGCCTCGCCCGCACTTGAGAGCGCTGGGCCAGCAGCAGCGCGCAGGCTCTTGTCTGTCTACGGTGACTAGTCTGACCCGGGCACCGGAACGAACCGGTCCCGTTCCACCCGGAAAGCACACCAGTGACCAGTCCTGCAGCTGAACCCGTCGCACCGACCCGGTCACGCCGAACACGTCGTCGACGACTTGAGAAGTGGTTCGGCCCACGTGGTGCAGGAATCGTTGAGTGGGTCATCGTGATCGTCGGAGCGATACTTCTCGCTCTCATTGTGAAGCTCTTTTTGCTTCAGGCGTTCTACATTCCTTCGCTTTCGATGTACCCGACCCTCCATGAAGGCGATCGTGTACTCGTCAACAAGCTCAGTTATCGGATGCACGATGTGAATCGCGGCGACGTTATTGTTTTCGAACGGCCCGCATCTGAGACGTCGAGCAATATTCCCGATCTCATCAAGCGAGTGATCGGTCTTCCTGGAGAATCCATCACCTTTGTCGACGGTGCTGTGTATGTCGACGGTAAGCGTCTCGACGAGAAGTACCTCCCTGACGGGACCGTGACCAGTAGTGCGAACGCACCGAATAAGTGCACTGTCGAAGCACCGTGTGTCGTGCCGCAAGGTCAAGTGTGGGTAATGGGCGATAACCGAGGCGACTCGAAAGACAGTCGCTATTTCGGTCCGATCAATGAGTCATCGATCGTCGGCCGAGCATTTGTCACCGTGTGGCCGCTCGGTCGATTCGGTCTGCTCTAGTTCCAACACTCGACGACTCGACTCAACTGCATTCGCGCAACTCGCGTTCTGGTTGGGCTATTCACTCAGTCGTGAGTTTGTCGATACACGACATCATCGTGTCGACATGATCGCTGTAGACACCATCGATACCGCAGTCGAGAAGCTCGTCGAGAATGCGATCAAACTGCGCATCCCATCCGAATGCGAGAAGGTGAAATCGGTGCACCATGGCGATTGAACCGCCGGTCCAGTCGCTGTGATGAAGGTTGATCACGTCGATACCCAATTCCGCGCTTCCGGCAATGTGGAGTTCCGGGCTGCCCTCGAATTTGGATGCTCGAGTCGATTCAACTAGGTGGATCGCCGGTGAGAGTTCGCGCCAGGAGGCAACGAGCTTCCGGTCGGGATGACACAGCCAGAGTCGATCCTCCGCGCCTGCATCTCGTGCACAAGCGACCACCTCTGCGGTGGCGGCGGGATCTTTGATGTCGAGAGAGAAGTCGGCCTCGGCTCCGACGAGGTCATAGAACTCGCGGAGTGTGGGAATGAAAGATGGGAGTTCCGCGGCGTGGACCTCGGAAATCGATTTCCGCTTTGGACGACGTCCGATAACGCCATCGTGGTCAAGGACAGCGACACCATCGGCGGTGATCCACACATCGCTCTCAAGCCCAGTTGCGCCGAGTCGAAGCGCCAGTTCAAAGGCCTCCATCGTGTTTTCGGGTGCATTGGCTCGTGCCCCGCGATGAGCGAATCCAATGGGTGGTCGAAGTGAAGGAAGCCTGGTCACGTCAACAGCCTGCACCACAGATGTCCGTCGATGCGGACTCTTGACCTCGAGGAGAGACGCTGGTCGGGCAGGAGTACGATGCCACTCATGTTCAATGTCGGTGGCGGAGAGATCATCGTGATCCTGCTGCTGGCCCTTTTGCTGCTGGGACCAGAGAAACTTCCCGAGACAGCGAGAAAGGTCGGCAAGTTTCTTGCCGAGGTACGTCGGGTCACCTCTGGCTTTGAAGAGGAAGTTCGCTCCGCCATGGACATTGGTGATGCCCGATCGGTTGATTCTGCTCTCGACCGCACGACCGAGGGACCGCGTCTCGTTGCTCCCGTCGACCCGATCACTCCTTCGCCTGCGACTGGTTCACCGACGCCATTTGTGGGGGACTTGTCAGCCTCAGCAACTCCAGCCCCCGACACCGACGATCCCGCGAGCGCGTGATTCATGGCCTCCGAATCGAATGCCGCACCTGCGGGGCACATGACCCTTTGGGAACATCTCGCCGAACTTCGGACTCGGCTTTTCAAGATTGCGCTTGCTGTGGCGGTGGGAGCGATTCTCGGATGGTTCCTGTATCCCTATGTGCTCGCGATTTTGAAGCACCCATTCAACGAGGTGCAGCCCGGCCAGCCATTCATTGCGACTGAACCGCTGCAAGCATTTGGGCTCCGACTGAAGATGTCTGCGTACATCGGCATTGCGGTCGCGATGCCGATCATCGTGTGGCAGGTCTGGCGATTTGTGACGCCGGGTCTGTACCCCCACGAAAAGAAATATGCGATTCCGTTCACCGTAAGCGCCGTGGTTCTCTTTATCGGTGGTGCTGCAGTTGCGTATTACGTACTCAATCCCACCCTTGAGTTCTTGACCACAATCGGTGGTTCGCAGATCGAGCCGTTCTATACGGCCGACAGTTACGTGACCCTCATCGTTTGGATGATGCTGGCGTTCGGCGTCGGCTTTGAGTTCCCCGTGCTTCTGGTTGCGCTTCAGATGATTGGTGTCATCACGCCGAAGAAGCTCATTCACTGGTGGCGTCAAGCGATTGTTGTCATTGCGGTGATCGCTGCAGTGATTACTCCGAGTGGTGATCCAATCTCAATGATTGCGCTCGCCGTTCCCATGCTGGTTCTTTACGTCGTTTCGATTGTTGTGGGAGCAGCAATCCTTGGTTTCCGCAAACGCTCAAAGCGCAAAGCGGACAAGCGAGCCGACACGACTTCTGAGGACGACGTTGTCGTCAACGACTGACATGTCAGTACCTTTCGAGCTTGATCGGTTCCAGCTCGACGCAATCGCCGCCATTGATCGTGGCAACTCTGTGTTGGTTTCGGCTCCCACTGGCTCGGGCAAAACCAAAGTTGCCGAACACGCAGTTGCCGTTGCGTTGAAAGCTGGACGCCGAGCGTTTTACACGACCCCGATCAAGGCTCTCTCGAATCAAAAGTTTCACGATCTTGTTGCTGAGCACGGTTCGTCGGCAGTTGGGCTCCTAACTGGAGACACCGCCATCAATGGCGATGCCCCAATTGTCGTCATGACCACCGAAGTTCTTCGGAACATGATCTACGCACGCTCATCTGCGCTCGACTCGCTGGAGTGGGTCGTTCTCGACGAAGTGCACTACTTGCAAGACACGTTCCGAGGGTCGGTGTGGGAGGAAGTCATCATTCACCTGCCGAAGCAGGTCCGATTGGTGTGTCTCTCAGCGACGGTGTCGAATGCCGATGAGTTGGGGGAGTGGATCAGTTCCGTTCGCGGTCTCACTGAAGTGGTCGTGGAATCGAAACGACCGGTTGAACTCGACAACTGGTACCTCGTTGCAGACCGCCTTCAAGACGGTCTCGCTCTTCTCCCAACCCTTTCGGATGGCAAGCCTGATCGCCGAGGCCATCAGTACGACATCGATCCACGCGATCGAGCACGCGGCGGTCGTCGTCGCTACGCAACCCCGGGACGTGTCGAAGTTGTTGAACTCCTCTCAGAGCGTTCGATGTTGCCGGCAATCTTTTTTATCTTCAGTCGGAACGGCTGCGACGAGGCCGTCACCTCTTGCACGCGAGCAGGGCTGAGTTTCACGACCAGTGAGGAACGCGAACGCATTCGCCGTATCGCTGAATCGCATGTCGATGAACTCTCCGACGACGATCTGCGCGTTCTCGACTACGGACGTTGGCTGGATTCTCTTGAACGTGGAATTGCCAGCCACCACGCCGGACTCGTTCCTCCCTTCAAAGAGGCAGTGGAACAGTGTTTTGTTGAGGGGCTCGTGCGCATCGTGTTCGCTACCGAAACGCTCGCCCTCGGCATCAACATGCCGGCCCGAACGGTCGTCATCGACAAGCTCACCAAATTCACTGGCGATGGACACGAGTTCCTCACTCCCGCGCAGTACACACAACTCACAGGACGAGCAGGTCGCCGAGGAATCGATAATCACGGAAATGCGATCGTGCTTTGGTCCCCATTCGTGACCTTTGAAGATGTAGCCACTTTGGCTGCAAGTCGAAGCTTTCGATTGACGAGCTCGTTCCGACCTACGTACAACATGGCGGCGAATCTTGTACGTCGATACGACGCGGCGGAAGCTCACCGGCTGTTGGGAAACAGTTTTGCGCAGTTCCAAGCCGATGCTGATGTCGCTCGTGAAGAACATCGTTTAGAGACCCAAGTGGAGAAACTGGCCCGACTCCAAGACGATTCCCGTTGCCATCTCGGCGACGTACGGGACTACAAACGTGCGCTGGATCGCGAGCGAGGTGTTCGAAAGCTTGGCAGCGGCGGCACCCACATTGAACGAGCGCTCGGCATTCTCAAGCCTGGAGACATTCTTTGGATCGACGGAATCGGAGGACACGATCGGGTCGTCGTGCTTTCGGTTTCCAATCGCAAGGGTGGTTCGATTCGAGTCAAGGTTCTTACGGCCCGCCGAAACGTCGTCCAACTGGGTGCGCGAGATTTCGATGAGGCACCGATAGTTGTCGGCCATCTCACGTTGCCCGTCCCGTTTACACCGATGAAGCCAAAGTTTCAGAAGATCGTCTCAATGGAACTTGATCGAGTTGTGAGGCAACTGCCGAGCACTGATCGTGCGGAGGACGACGCCGGAAAGATCTCTGCAGTAGAACGCCATCCGGTTCATCTGTGTACAGATCGAGATCAGCACCTCCGCGCCCTTCGTGACAGTGAGCGAGTGGAGCGCGACATTGCTGCTCTCGAAAAGCGCATTCGCTCTCGTACGGGTTCACTTGTTGAACACTTTGATCGAATACTGCAGATGCTCGAACAGTGGGGTTATCTCGACGGTTGGCAACTCACCGAACGGGGTGAGCGTCTCGTGCGTATTTACCACGAGTCCGATCTCGCAATCGCCGAAGCCCTTGATGAGAAACTCTTCGATGGCATCTCCGCTGCAGAGCTTGCCGGGCTCGCGAGTTCGTTCGTCTACGAGTCGCGCGCATCGACACCTGAACTTTCTCCTTGGTTCCCGAATAGAGACATCCAAGATCGTGCTCGTGCTCTCGAAGATCTCACGCTTTCGATTGCTCGAGATGAAATCGCTCTCGACCTCGCAGCCACACGCTCACCCGACTCTGGCTTCTTTGCACTCGCGCACGCTTGGGCCGCTGGCGACGACCTCAATCACCTTCTCGGCGATGACGAAATGCCCGGCGGCGATTTCGTTCGAACGATCAAACAGTTGGTTGATCTACTCCGTCAACTTTCCGAGACGAACGCGGCCTGTGCCGCGACCGCTTCTGAAGCAGCCGACGCGCTGCATCGCGGAGTTGTCGCCGTTTCGGGGCGCGGTCGAGTCGATGATGAAGACACCGATGCCATCACCGCATCCGGGGACGCGCCGTTATGACGATTCGAAAAGGGAGCGGCTACGGAGAGCATCGACCGTTACCTCTCGAAGCTCCGGTCGCATCATCTGATGCACAGTTGCGAGAGCTTGTGGTAGCGAGTCGCTCATCAAACTCCATGCCAATCACCGTTGGGCTCCTCGGAGGTGATCTTTCCAAAACGTTGGGCGGATCAGGAGATCGATCACGATTGAGTGGACCAGACGCTCTCACGGTTCCTGTCGACCTTGGCATTGCGACAGTGGATGGCATCGAAGTGCCATTCGTTTCGCACCTCCTTGTCGGTTCGTTGTTCCGCAGAGACTTCCTCGTCGCCATGAATGCGCAATGGAGAGACGGGCTTGATCTCGGCCCGCGTTCACACCCCGGTGATGGGCTTCTTGACATCACGACTGGTTCACTTCCGTGGGGACAACGGAGGGCAGCGCGTAAGCGAGCACGAACCGGAACCCACCTTCCTCATCCATCGCTTTCGTATCGACGAACGTCGTCTGACTCCGTCGAGTTCGACCATCCGGTGACACTTTGCGTCGACGGTGCCCTCAAGTTGAAGGCTCGTTCGCTGGAACTTCGCGTGGAACCCGACGCCTACTTTGTTGTTCTTTAGGCCAACCCTGTAGCGATCCGCCCCTGTAGCGTTGCGTGAATGGATGCGACAGAGGCAAAACAACGAGTTGCACGAGCCATCGATGATCAGCGTGATGTCCTGCTCGAACTTTCGCATTCCATTCACTCGCATCCGGAAGAAAACTTCGCAGAGCACCACGCACACGATCTCCTCACAAACGCACTCGAACGTTTCGATTTCTCTGTTGTTCGAGGTGCGTACAACCTTCCCACTGCATTCGAAGCAAAAAAGGGGAGTGGCGATCCGACAGTTGCGGTCTTCTGCGAGTACGACGCACTGCCAGGTATCGGACACGCGTGCGGTCACAACATCATTGCTGCTGCCGGAATCGGCGCAGCGATCGGCGCAGCAGCTGTCGTCGAGGAACTCGAAGGCGGGTTGGTGGTGCTCGGCTCGCCGGCCGAAGAAGGCGGAGGCGGCAAGGTTTTCATGACGGAACGAGGCGCACTCGACAATGTCGACGCCGCGATGATGGTTCACCCCGCCGACGTTGACCTCCGTTGGATGACGACCATCGCGATCCAGCAGTTAAAGATCACGTGGAACGGTGAAGCTGCGCACGCTGCTGCACATCCGTGGGACGGCCGCAATGCACTCGATGCTGCAGTGCTCGGGTACATGAACGTTGCAGCGCTTCGTCAGCACATCCGCCCTGAAGAACGCATTCACGGGGTTTTCACCGACGGGGGAGACAAGCCAAACATCGTTCCCGCCACCGCGAGCATGCATTGGTTCATTCGTGCCGCCAACCTCGAACGTCTTGAAACATTGAAGCCACGAGTTCTCGCGGCACTTGTTGCCGGGGCAGACGCGACGGGTTGTACCGCTGACGTGGAGTGGATCGAACCGGCCTACGCCGATCTTCTTCGCAACCGATCGTTCGAAGAGCTGTATGCCGCAAATAGCGCTGATCTCGGCCGTGAGGTCCATGAACCGGGTGTTCGAGGCGACGTTGTGGGCTCGACCGATATGGGCAATGTGAGTCACGTCGTGCCGTCGATCCACCCGATGGTCGCCGTCTCCCCGCCGGGAGTCGGCATTCACACTCCGGCGTTCACCGACTGTGCAGCATCGGTGTCGGGCGATGATGGCGTTCTCGACGGCGCAAAGGCCATGGCGATGACCATCGTTGACCTTTGGACTTCGTCAGATGCCATGGAAGCGATCACTGCCGATTTCCGGTCCGCGGCCCGGTGACCGAGAACCAGCGCGCCATCCGCGGCGAATGCCGGCGAAGGCCGTACGCTCGCCGCCCGTGAGCGTCTACGTCGCAGAGGAATTCAGCCCAGAAGAGGCCGACGTTCTTCGCCGCTATTTCACAAATCTCTACGGGCCCGTTTTTGCCCTCGTGAATCTGCCTGAAGTGGTGAAGGGTGCGCTGTTCGCTCGCTACTCCCGTTCACCCAAGAGCCTGCGCCGCCTCTTCCTCGACGAGTTCGTCGGCGAGCTCGATATCAGCGGCGACGACTCCATCGATGCAACCATCGGCCTCCGCCGAGCCGAAGAGCTCTACGACAAGGTGTTCTTCGAATACGGCGACGATTCCGTGGCCCAGCTCGGCGGCGTACACCTCGCATGCGAGCAGGCTTCGAACCTTCTCACCAAGGTGCTTGAGTGGGGCCGCCTCATGGCCTACCTCGAACAGTCGACTCGCTACATCGCGTACGACGCACGCATTGGTGGTCGCTACCGCTTCTACCGTCCACCGGAAGTTCTGCAGTCCAGTTTGGGCACTCGCTACGTGGGCGATATGGATCGCTTGTTCGACACCTATGCCGAACTCCTGCCGGTCGTCGTCGACGATCTCAAAGAACGAATCCCCAAAGATCCCTCCGATAGCGACTTCGTCTATCGCCAAGCGATCCGCGCCAAGGCGTTCGATTCCCTTCGTGGTTTGCTTCCCGCATCCTCGCTGTCGAATGTCGGGATCTATGGCACCGGTCAGGGCTACGAGATGCTCCTGCTGCGTATGCGGGCCCATCCACTCCCCGAAGCGCGAACCTACGCCGACCTCATGCTCACGGAGCTTCGCAAGGTGGTGCCGTCCTTCCTGAAGCGCGTCGATCTCGACGATCGTGGCGTCGCATGGAGCGACTACCTCCACAACAGCCGCGCCGCGATGGACGACATTGCCGGACGCTTGTTCTCGGGCGTGGACGACATCGAACCGGCACCAGTTGTTGCGCTCGTCGATTTCGATCCCGATGCAGAGATCAAACTCGTCACTGCCGCTCTGTACCCCCACCTCTCGCTTCCCGAGCGTCAGATCGAGGATCGTGTGCGAGCCATGACGGTGGAAGAGCGCATCGCCGTTCTGAACGCCTACGAAGGCGGACGCGACAATCGTCGCCACAAGCCAGGACGCGCCCTCGAGCGTCCGTCGTATCGATTCGACATCCTCGCCGACTACGGAGCATTCCGCGACCTGCAGCGCCACCGAATGCTCACCATCGACTGGCAGAAACTCACGCCACTTCACGGCTACACCCGGCCAGCGGCGGTCGACGACGCCGGAGTTGGCCCAGTCTTCGACGAAGCGATGCAGCGGTCTGCTTCGCTCTACGAAGCGCTCGATGAGCGTTTCCCCGCAGAATCCTCCTACGCCGTGTCGTTGGCCTACCGGGTTCGTTTCTCCATGCAGATGAATGCTCGCGAGGCAATGCATCTCATTGAACTTCGAACCACCCCGCAAGGCCACCCGGCCTACCGGATCGTGGGCCAGGAGATGCATCGACTCATCGCTGAACAGGCCGGCCATCACGCCATCGCCCAGATGATGCGCTTCGTCGACCACAGTGCCGAGCCCGAACTTGAGCGGCTCCAAGCCGAACGACGGGCCGAAAGTCGACGGCTGGAAAAACCTGAATAGGCGTGTCGTTTGTCACGATTGCTGACAACCCGCCCGAAAGGCACCAACTTCCACCCAGAACGTGCCTATCATCCGCGGCACGAATCACCCGGCCACCTATGGCCCTGACCTGAGGACTCCATGGCTGACGATCCCATCGACGAAGAATTCGACGAGGAAGAGCTCGATGTCGATCTCGAAGGAGACGATCTCGAAGGCGAGCTCGTTGAGGACCTCGAAGAAGTTCTTGCCGACGATGTCGCACTTGAGGACGAGGACGAAGACGAAGCGGCCGCTGACGCTGCACTCGCAGCACGTCCCAAGCGCGAGGACGAAGACGAAGACGATGAGGACCTCAACCCTGACGATGTCGAAGCCGACCTCGATGCAATTCTGAAGGATCGAATTGCAGCGGCCGACGACGACGATGAAGAAGACGAGGAAATAGCGCCCGAACCTCGAGCTCCTGCCGACATTGCCGAAGGGGTCACGCCCAAGAAGGCCAACGAGTTCATGTGCACCGGGTGCTTCCTGCTCGTCAATCGCGGACAGTTCGGCGCACCCGGTTCCATGCATTGTCCGGTGGGCGAAGCCGCTTGTCCGGCGATCGAACACATCGAGTCAGGTGCCCTTGATCGACAGGTAAAAGCTGCAGCGAAGAAGCAAGCAGCCAAGGCCCCGGCGAAATCCGCAGCGAAAGCACCAGCCAAAAAGGCTGCGACAAAGAGCGCTCCGGCAAAGAAGGCCGTCGCCAAGAAGGCCCCAGCGAAGAGTGCGCCGTCAAAGAAGGCCAAGAGCTGACATGGCGTCTTCGACGAGCGATTCCGCCGTCGATCCGGTCGAGCAATTGCTCGATCTCTTCTTGTATGCACCTATCGGTCTCGTCGCCAAAGGTGTCGACGGTCTGCCCGACCTTGTTAAACGGGGTCGCAGCCAGGCAGTGAATGCGAGAGTGGTTGGCCAGTTCGCTCTCGGTGCGACCAATGCAAAGGCGCGGAAGTCACTCGCCGACGCGGAATCGCATCTCGCCGCGTTCCTGAAGATCGTCGCTGACTCCGCACGGCCGACACGCTCAACGACTGCGTCGTCAGTTCCCGAGGAGCAGTCGCAGCCGGCAGCAACTTCGTCCCTCGACGACATCGTCGAGGGATACGACGACCTCACTGCGGCGCAGGTCCTTCCGCTCCTCGCGTCGTTGTCAGCTGAGCAACTGGAACGTGTGGAGTCCTACGAACAGTCGCACCGTTCACGAAAGACCATCCTCAACCGCATTCGTCAATTGCGGTCGTGACCGTGGGCCCGATTGCGCGTCCGGCAGAAGCGTCTGATCTTCCTGAACTTTCAGCCCTGCTCACCGCCGCAGCTGAGGAGCAGCAAACA
>JALQSZ010000369.1 GCA_023264135.1 Acidimicrobiales bacterium | reverse complement strand
CGCGTACTCGCCCAACGTGTCCTTTGGTCAGGTCGTGTTTTCGATCGCGATGTTTATCGCGCTGTACATCATCGTCTTCGTTGTCTTCATTCGTCTGCTTGATCGGCGAATCAAGGAAGGCCCACCGCCTCCGCCAGACGTTGAAGAGACCGCGTCGCTCCCCGATTCCTTTGGTGAAATTTTCCGTCGTCGTTCACGAGTTTCAAGCGGAGGCGACTGATCATGTGGTTACAGACAACGTGGTATGTCCTCTACATCGTCATCATCAGCGGCTACGTCATTCTCGATGGCTTCGATCTCGGCGTCGGCATGCTCTCGCCATTTATCGCTCACTCCGACCATGACCGCCGCATTCTCCTGAATTCGATCGGTCCCGTCTGGGACGGCAACGAGGTGTGGCTGGTGCTCGGAGGCGGCGCGCTCTTTGCCGCGTTCCCTCTCGTCTATGCCTCGCTCTTCAGTGGCTTCTATCTCGCGATGATGCTCGTGCTGCTTGTGCTCATCATGCGAACTGTTGCAATTGAGTTCCGTTCGAAGCGCCCAGAATCGTGGTGGCGTTCGCTCTGGGACTGGACATTCACTCTTTCCTCGTTTGGCATCACGATTCTTCTCGGCGTGGCACTGGGCAATGTCATCCGCGGCATTTCGCTTGATCAACAGGGAAATATGAATGTCAACCTTCTTGATCTGCTCAATCCGTACTCGATCACTCTCGGACTTGTTGCGGTGGCGATGCTGTGTCTCCACGGTGCAATTTTTCTCACCCAAAAAGCCGAGGGTGAACTCCTGCAACGCGTCAAGAATTTGATTCCGAAGTTGCTGATTGGCTTCTTTGTACTGATGACGATCCTTATCGTCTGGACATTGCTCCGCGATGAACAGTTCACGCAGAACTTCAAAGATCGCCCATGGACGGTTGTCTTCCCTGCTCTCGCATTCGTTTCAATCATCACGGCATGGCTTTTTGTTCGACGCGGTGCGTACCTCAGCGCGTTTCTCGCTTCAGCAACGATGATTGCGCTGCTACTGGGAGCCGTGGCGTGCGGGATGTACCCCGTCATGCTGCATTCCACGACCAATAGCGCGTATGACCTCACCGTTCAGAACGCATCGGCAGCGAACGAAACCCTTACCGTGATGTTCGTCATCGCCCTGATCGGCATGCCATTCGTGCTGCTCTACACCGCTGGTGTCTATTACTTCTTCCGCGGCAAAGTGGAACTCGACGACGAAAGTTACTGAGTTCTCTCTTGCGAGAGACGCGGTACCGTCGACCATATGAGCCCCAAGGAACTTCTCGCAGGTGTTCCTGGCGTGCGCTCCCGCTATGCCGTCGGTGCCGCGCTTGGCATTCTCGGATCACTCGCTCTCGTTGCGTGGACATTTGCGCTTGCTCGTTCAATAGCAAATGTCTTTGCACAACAATCAACAACGCTCGCCCTCTTCGGACTTTTTGGGTTTCTCGTTCTTCGGGCTGCGTTTCGATATTCCAGCTCGCAACTTCTCGCAAGCGCGAGCGCTCGGCTCCGCGCTGGTCTCCGGACATCGTTGGTCTCTCGGTGGTGCGGCCAGAGCGAACGATCGACATCAACGGGGGCCGACAGCACGCTTCTCGGACCTGGAATTGATTCGCTCGACGACTACCTCACCAAATTTCTACCTGCTCGACTCGCCGCCACAGTCGTCCCGATCGTTGTCTTTCTCACAGTGGCTGTACTCGACCCGTGGACGACACTCATCCTGCTGTTTGCCGGGCCGATGCTCATCCTTCTGCTCGCGGTCATTGG
>JALQSZ010000368.1 GCA_023264135.1 Acidimicrobiales bacterium | reverse complement strand
TCGGGAAGAGCTGGGTCAACCACTCGAGCGTCGATTCCAACGAGGACATGCCTGTCCACCGTTGCGCCCATTTTCGCAACGTCGGAGCGCAAAGTTTCCGCGCTCCTGCCGTGCTGCTGGGGTGCGGTAATCAGCGTGCGCGCTCCAGTGAGGGTCAGCAGGTGCGCAACTTCGCGATCGCCGGCCCGAGCGCCAAGACCGACGGCAACGCAACCGGCCCGCTCGATACCAACGAAGACTGCGTGTACTGCTGGCCCATCGGGCATCATCACAGCGATGCGTTCGCCGCGTTCTGGTTCGGCAGCGAGAAGTGCTCGGGCGATGTCATCAGCATCTTGGTGATACTCGGCCCATGTATAGCGACGACCATCGGCGAGAAAGGCAACATCGTTTGGTTGCACCACTGCGCGAGCAGCAACGATCGATCCAACCGTGTCGTCTCCCCACCAACCTTGCGCGTGATACTCGGCGGCTGCTGTCGGGTCAGCGCGGAACAACTCCACTGATGTCACCCCGCCGCTTTGGTGCGTCGTGAAGCGGGAACAGCTCGTAAGTCTGAGACCAGTCGATCGAGTTGTTCCACGAGTGCCGATAATTCTTCAACTGACCAACCATCAAGTTGTTCCGCCATCAACTCATCGTTTGCCGCTTCAATGCGACGATGCGCGACGCGCCCTGCGGCGGTGACAGCGACAACCGAGGCTCGCCCGTCGTGCGGATCAGCAGATCGTTCGACATACCCCTCGGACTCCAGTGCCTGCACCTGACGTGTCAATGCCGCCGGGTGCGTGCGCACTGCATCGGCAAGATCGCTCATGCGCATTGGGCCATCGTCAATGACTTTCCCCAACACCGCTACAGCAGCAACACCAATCGCAACTCCAGAACGCACTGCAATCAATCGATCGAGTCGTTGGCTTCCGGTGATTCGACGAAGCGAACCCATTTCGTCGCGAAGTCGCCGCAGGAGTTCCGATAATTCCGATGTCTCTCGTCGACTCATGGCCACACCTTTGCGATTCGTTCGACTTCGAGTGCACCCTGACGTCGCCCTTCACGGAGCGCCGGTCCCCGAGTCGCCGGATCAAGGACATTGGTGCCGAATGCGGCGGTCGACGCCTCGTCGGCAGCGATGACTTCAACCATCGCGCCCCGCTCTCGCAACGAGGCGGCTTCGGTCTCGACTGTGGGGCCAAACCCACCTGCAAAGGGAGCAACAATCACGACAACATCGCACCCTTCGGCGAGATCGGCATTGCTCCCGCTCCGCACACCACCATCGATGCGATGAAGGCAGCAATCGAATACGCCGCTCAGAAGCACAGCCGGGTGCATGTGCGCATCCTGCCGGGCAATCATGACAAGCACGCCTACATCGCCGTGCTGATGGCGCTGGCGAACCGCTACGAAGGCAACGACCGCATCAAGGTGCAGAGCGTGCCCAACGAATTTTTCGTGCAGCAGTTCGGCAAAGTCATGCTCGCAGCGCACCACGGCGACAAGGCCAAGGCCGACCGCATGGTGCACTTTCTGGCCGACGAATACGCCGAAATCTGGGGCAAGACGCGGTACCGCTTCCTGTGGACCGGCCACCTGCACCACCACAAGAGCCAAGACATCGGCGGTGTGCAGTGGGAGCAGTTGCGGGCGCTGACGGCAAAGGACGCCTACGCTGCCTCGCATGCCTACACCGCGAGGGCGCAGATGCAGGCGATCACCTACCACCGTGAGAAGGGTGAGATTCAGAGGGTGAAGGTGGGTTTGTGACAAAAACGCATCAACAAGAATGGGAAGATGAAGA
>JALQSZ010000367.1 GCA_023264135.1 Acidimicrobiales bacterium | reverse complement strand
AGCACAACTGACTTCGCACCGGTTTCCGAAAACGAATAGGCGATCGGCGTTCCGGAATAGCGAACTGTGTCGAGTCCGGCGATTTTCTGCGGGGTGTGCAGATGCCCAAGAGCGACATACGAAAAACCGTCGAGTACTTCGGCAGCAACCTGATCGGTGCCACCAACGGTCAGTTGTCGTTCCGATTCGGCCGTGGTCGAACCTCCAACAAAGGCATGGGCAACGGCAAGCGATCGAGAGGCCAAAGAAGATGCACGCGCCCGATCGAGTGCCAAACGCAACACGGATTCATGAGTTGGCTTCACCTCCGCCTCGGCCAATTCGGCCTTCCACTCCGGAGGCGCAAGTTGCGGATCAAGGAACGGAACAAGGGCGATATCGAGCGGTCCGTCGGCAAACTCGAGTGTGAGGATCTCGCCAGCTCGGCCGTATCCACCCCGCACAAAAATGCGGGCCTCGTCGGTCAGTCCATCGAAGGCCGCCACTCGATCGGCGCCATCGTGATTGCCCGAGATCGCCACCACCGCAATGCCGGCCCGATGAAACGCCTTGAGGGTCTCACGCCAAAGCACCACTGATTCCTGCGGTGGAATCGAACGGTCGTAGAGATCGCCAGCCACGACCAACAGCTCAACTCCCTGCGCCTCCGCAGTGTCGAGCAGCCATTCACAGAATGCGGCCTGGGTCTCGTGTAGCGACACCGAGCCAAAGCTTCGGCCTAGATGCCAGTCGGAGGTGTGGAGGATCTTCATCGCCGTCGCCGATCGTAGAGGTCGCCACCGACAGGGGCGTCGGCTCCTAGTGAAACGCACCCCGCCGCTTGAAATGTGCCCATTCGGACCATTTTTTCCTGCCCGATGTGCAATTGGGGTGTCCGCCGAACTAAGAACCGTGTCGGACATTCGAGGAAGCCGTCGGTGGACGACCGGGCTCCCTTATCGACGGGCGGTTCAGTTTCCGTCATGTCCTGACAACTCGCCTCAACCTTTCCGGAGAGTCACACTCCATGACAACGACGACCGAAGAAGAAGAACTGCTCGGTGTGGTGCTTACCCCCCGACAGATCTGGGAACTTCTTGATCTTCTGAACGATGCACCCGGCGATGCCGACGAAGACGTCCTTGATGCCGTCGCCAACAAGCTGCGCTCACCACGCGTGTTCACTCGCGTCAGCGCTGCTCGCTATCAGGGTCGCCTTCTTGCGCTCACCGCAGACGAACACCGTGCGCTGGTCGACCTCGTCGAGAACGACACCACTCCTTCCGACGAAGTCATCAGTGTGGTTGGTGCCCGTCTCGTTGGCCTCGTGCCCGACCGCACCCGCACGGGCAAGATCCGCGACTGACCTGTTCGTCACTTCGACGAACATTCACATTTCCGGGGGGAACGATGGCCGAGCTTGTGCTTGATGCTCACCGCCAACGAAATTTCGAAACGATTCAGCGGGTGTTCGCTGCCGTCAGCGCGGGCGATGCCGACGCACAAGTCGCGAATTACACCGAGGACATCACCCTCGAGTTCCCCTTCACCGATCCGCCCACAATCGTGCAGGGTCGAGATGCAGTGCACGAACGCCTCACGAATGCGTTCAAAGTGTTTCAGTTCTCACTCGAGATTTCGGGCGTGCACCCTTGCGCCGACGCGGATGAGTTCATCGTCGAGTTCACCGGTTCAGGCACGTACCTTCCGAATGGTGCGCCATACGAGAATCGCTACATCGCGGTGTTCGGTTTTCGCGACGGAATGATCGAACGCCAACGCGAATATTTCGATCCCACGCAAGCCGCAAAATCAGCGAACGCTTAGGTCGACGCAGTT
>JALQSZ010000366.1 GCA_023264135.1 Acidimicrobiales bacterium | reverse complement strand
ACTGCACAGCGTCGAGGTGAGGACTCAGTCCACTGTGATGCGCTCCACAAAAGTTGAACAACATATGCGTCGGTTTCGCATATGCAGCACCCCAGTAGTCGCGAGCGAGCTCGAGAAACTTTGGACTGTAGAAGCAGTCTTCAAGCTCGGGGTAGTAGCAGGTTGAACCTTTTCCGAAGTAGCCGCGGAAATGACCGGTTGCAATGTCGTCGAGTGTGATGTTTGGTCCTTCACCCTCACGCATCGGTCCGGAAGACGTGGCGACAAGTTCTTCGACGGTGTCGAAATGGTTCGCAGTGATCGTGGGCCAGGGTCCGTGACCTTTGAGCACCGCCATAATCCGCTCGTACTGATCCTCGGAATAGACGTTCTCCAGCACCCGAGGAGGGGCGACAGGCTGCAAAGCAGTGGCGAGGTCATGGTTGCTGATCGTCATCAGGTCTCTCCTCAAAAAATGTGGCGGAGAAGTAGGGACTCCAAAGAATATAACGATGATATCTTCTCTAGGGTCGAAGAAAAGTGGTTACGTCACGTGAGAGCTCGAGGGGGAGCGCATGATTCACAGCGCTGATGTTCAGCAACTCATTTCGCATTGGTGGTTTGCCTACGACAATGCGTTGTATGACGAGTGGCCAGAACTCTTCACCGACGACGCTCATTTCGTTTGCAAAACCGATACCGGAATGACGGCATTCGAGGAATTTGTGAATGTCGATGTTCGTGGACGCGACGAGGTGTTGGCTTGGCAGGTGCAACATCGACAGGGAAGCCCGTCGCCACTTCGTCACGGCGGCGAGAACGTTCACATCAGCGAGAACCGGGGTCATGAAGCTGACTTTCGTTCGTACATCCGTGTTTCGCAGATCCTTAACGGCTCACCTTCCAATCTCTCGACCGCGCTCGTTTGTGGAACGGTGCGAGACGATGACGGCACACTTCGCATTGCCGAACTTCTTGTAACGCTTGATACCGAGGACTCGAGCGTTCTCGGCGAACGAAAGGTCGTGTAGCGATGGGTGCGATGGAACTCTTCGATCTCACTGGAAAAGTGGCGATCGTTACTGGGTCAACGAAAGGCATCGGCCGTGCAATGGCGCAGGGTCTCGCTGAAGCCGGAGCGAACGTTGTCATTAGCTCGCGAAAGCAGGAGCTGTGCGACGAGGTTGCTGCGGAGGTTGCGGCGGCAACGGGCAAAGAGACGCTCGGACTCGCATGCCATGTGGGTGATTGGGAAGGCATTCCAGGTTTTGTCGATGCCGTTGTCGATCGTTTCGGCAAAATTGACGTACTCGTCAACAACGCCGGAATCAATCCTGCGCCGACGACTGTTTCGGAAATGTCGCTTGAGTACTGGCGAAAACTTTTCAATGTGAATCTGGAAGGTCCATTGCGAATGTCGCAGCAAGTTGCGCCAGTGATGCGTGACAACGGTGGCGGTTCAATCGTCAACATCGTGACGATGGCGGCGTATTCAGGTGGCCCAAATGTTTGTGCCTACGGCTCATCGAAGGCTGCGCTCATCAACCTCACGAAATCGATGTCGCAAGAGTGGGCGCCTTGGAACGTGCGCGTGAATGCCTTATGTCCTGGTCCGTTTATGACGGAAATGGTGGCGGGAGCTGAGCGAGTTCGCGAAGGATTTATCGACATGATTGCCAACGGCACACTCATGAAGCGCGTTGCTGATGCGAGTGAAATTGTCGGCCCGGTGTTGTATCTGGCGAGCGACGCTTCGTCGTACGTCACTGGCGACGAGATTTCCGTCTCGGGTGGCATGCAGAAATAGGTGGTACGAAGTTCGCTACGAAGACGAACTCGTTG
>JALQSZ010000365.1 GCA_023264135.1 Acidimicrobiales bacterium | reverse complement strand
GTGATGTGGCGCAACACTCAGGCTGCGGTTGAATCACCAGAACATCTTGCGGAAATGGAACTGAGCGACTTCAAGACAATGGAAAAACTTCGTCGTCGCGTCGACACGATTGTCGAAGATCCTGAAACCGCAGCGAAGTTGAAGGCGTATTACGGCAAGAACTGCAAGCGCGTGTGTTTCCACGACGACTACCTGCCGTCGTTCAACAAGCCGAACGTGCACCTTGTTGATACCGATGGCAAGGGCATTGAACGAGTCACCGAAACCGGTGTCGTTGTTGGCGGTGTTGAATACCCCGTCGATTGCCTCGTGTTCGCTTCTGGCTTCGAGGTCAACACCGATCTCGATGCGCGCGTCGGATTCGACCCGGTCGGTCGCGGCGGTGTGTCACTGAACCAGTCATGGTCAACCGGTGCGCACACGCTTCACGGTGTGTTGTCGGGTGGTTTCCCGAACATGATGGTGATTAGCCTTGTGCAGGCTGGTTTCGGCACCAACTTCGTTCACTTCCTCGGTCGGTCGGCGCGACACGTTGCCGAATTGATCAAGGCGTGCAAAGACCAAGGCATTGTCACGATTGAAGCCACTCCCGAAGCGGAAGAGGGTTGGCTCATGGTGCTCTACGGAGCGGTTGGCTATGGCGCCGAATATGTCGCGACCTGCACGCCCGGCTATTACAACAACGAAATGTCGGAACCGGATGAAAAGGCCGCGAAGGGTCTTGTCTACGCCGGAAGTCTCCTCGACTACCACGCGCATCTCGATGAATTCCGTGCTGCCGGCAATTTCCCAGGTGCGTTGGTAACGAAGGCGTAAGCCGTGACAAGTCCGTTCGATCTGCGTCTCCGATCGATTGACGATGTTCGCGACATCGACATCGTTGGGTTTCACGAGAGAGAAGTTCCTCGACTTCTCGAAGTGAACGGCGTGCTTGCCGCGCAGACGCTTCGGAACTCTGGGCTCGAGTCAATCGTGATCGCCGTCGGCGAGAACGCGTACACGTGGAGCATCAGCGAAACGGGCTCCCTGCACGTGCAGCCTGGCGATTCTGGTCGAGCACGAGCGGACCTGAACGAAGCGTGGTTCTCCGATCTGGTTGGCAATCTTCGAAGTGCCGTCGCTGTGCTGGTTTCGGGTGAACCCGTGATGACTCGCGGAAACGTGATGCATCTCATGGCGTGGGAAGCAGCCGTGCGATCGTTGGTCGACGGTTGGCCTGCCTATGAACCAGGTGCACTGTCATTCACGGATCGCGATGGCGCTCCCCTTGATCTGAACCGTACGTTTCGAATCGGCGACGATCCTGCGGAACTCATGCAGTTTCTTTCGCAGGCCGGTTTCCTTCTTCTGAAGGGCGTCTTTTCTTCGGAAGAAGTTGCGTCAATGAATGCCGCAGTTGATGCGCTGCACGCGAATGCCACTCCCGAAGATGACAAGACCTGGTACGCAACCGTTGCGGGCAACGATGAACCTCAGTGCGTGCGCGTGAACGATCTTCCGGAAGACGCGCTCGGAATCTCGATGGTTGATCGTCTCGGTGGATTCGTCGCGCTGTGCGAAGCAAACCATTTGTTCGACCACATTGATGTGCTGATGAAGCCGGTCGATGTGGTCGAAGGGATTTCAGATCTGCCGTGGCATAAAGACTGCTCGCTTGGATTACATAGCTACCAATGTCTGCAGATCATTTGTGGCGTTTCGCTCACTGCGTCGGGGCCCGACAACGGACAACTTGGTGTCGTTGCTGGTTCACATCGCATCAATTTGAGTCAGTTCGGACTTTCTGAGGAGATCGACCTTCCTCAGATTTTTGTTGCGACCGAACCT
>JALQSZ010000364.1 GCA_023264135.1 Acidimicrobiales bacterium | reverse complement strand
GACTTTTCCCCGCAGTGTCACCAGTGACGGCCAGCCGATCGCCACCTGACCTGCATAGGGCGAATGGTCGGTGCGCATGTGGAGCGCGTCGGCATCAAGCGACTGTTCACGATTCGGGTCCCACACCACCACATCGGCATCGAAACCGGGCCGGAGGCCGCCCTTCCGAGGCCACAACCCGAAAGTTCGGGCCGGTGCCTCGGCACACAGTCGGACCCAATCGGCCACAGAAATATGGCCCGCTCGAACCCCTGCCCAAACAAGTGTGAGTCGAGTTTCGATTCCGGGCAGACCACCGGGGATCTCGGTGAAGTTTTCCCAGCCCTCGGGACGGCCCATCGTGCCGATGCGACGATCGTGCATCCAGAACGGGCAGTGATCAGTCGCAACTGTGTGCAACCAACCGCGACCGAGTCCTTCCCAAAGTTCTTCGCGATGCCACGAGTCTCGCAATGGTGGCGTGCACACAAAGTTTTCGCCATCGAGTCGTTCAAGATCGACAGTGTCGAGATGCAAATACTGCGGACACGTTTCCGCGCGCACATCGACACCACGTTCTTGTGCTGCGCGGACTGCGGCGAGTGCTGGAGCAGAACTCAAGTGCACGATGTAAATCGGTGCGCCAACCATTTCTGCGAGAAGCGCAGCGCGCGCCGTTGCTTCACCTTCGAGCAGTGCCGGACGCGTTCGACTGTGTTCGATGACGCCAGTTCGGCCGGCAAGGAGCGCTTCACGTTGTAACGAAGAAATTGCCGAACCATTCTCGGCGTGAATCGTGACCAATCCCCCATGTTTTCCCGTTGCTTTCAACACATCGACGATGACGCCGTCGTCCACTTGCAGCGAATCGGGATAGGCCATGTACAACTTGAACGACGTGATGCCTTCTTCAACACAATCGGCAACGTCGCCTTCAGTGATTGCTTCGGTGAACGTCATATGAAAGCCGTAGTCGATCGCCGCACCTTCGACTTTTGAACGCCACAGTGCGAGCGCGTCGAGCGGTCGTTGTCCGCGATGCGCCGTCACATATTCGATCACCGTTGTTGTGCCACCGCATGCAGCAGCAGCGGTGCCCGATGCAACATCGTCGGACACACTCACTGCGCCAAGTTCAAGATGCAGATGCGTATGCGCATCAACGCCACCGGGAATGACGTACTTGCCGGCGGCGTCGTGAACTGCTTCACCGTCGCGCGCAACGAGCTCGGCACCGACCTCGGCGATGCGACCGTCGTCGCCGATCCGCACGTCGGCCCGACGTTCACCATCGACGTCGACAACGGTTCCTCCGACGATCAGCACCGACCCAGACCTCTCATGCCCACTAGCCTCGCATCGATGGAGATCGAGGCTGAGTTCACCGTGGAACCGTTCGTCGAGGGCGACCTCGGCGACCATGTGCAGGCGGCCTTCGACGCGGTGCGAGCCGAAGGTCTCGAGGTTGAGGTCGGACCCTTTGGTAGCTCGGTCGCAGGCCCTGCCGAACAGGTCAGCCGAGCCATCGGCAGGCTCGTCGCCGATGCCACCGAGGCTGGAGCCACCCGAATCTCGTTCCAGGTCAGTCGCCGAGAGGCGTGACCGGCAGATCGGCTCGTTCTGGCCGATTCAGGTAGTTGTAGACGGTAAATCGGCTTACCCCAAGGGCTTCGGCCACTTGTTCCACCGATTTCCGGAGGCCAAAGGCGCCCCGCTCATTCAGGATCTTGACCGCTCGCTGCTTATCGAGGCGGTTCAACGACCCCAGCGAACCGCCCAGTTCCCGCTCCACTGCAGCGATATGACTGGCTAAATCCGCAGGTGAGAGGCGTACAAAGCCCACAACCTGCCCCT
>JALQSZ010000363.1 GCA_023264135.1 Acidimicrobiales bacterium | reverse complement strand
TTGGTCTGATCAAACGCGTCGGATCCATGTCTCGGCTCAGCCATTTGGTCCGCCGATTCTTCGGAAGCCTCCGACCGGGTGGACCTTCCGAGGCGGACCAGGTATGGGCCGAGTCGCAGTTGCTTCCGGGTGAACGCGAGATCTGGTGTTCGCTTTCAGGTCCAGACCGGCGACATTCGGCAGCAGTCGCCCGCAGAGTTGAAGCATCACTCGGAACCGATGCGTCGCGTCCCGTTCTTGCAGCAGCGCTTCTGCACGATTGCGGCAAAGTGCAATCGGGATTGCGCACTCCCGGCAGAGTGGTCGCGACGCTTCTTTCACTCCGCGCGGTTCGATCCGAATCCGACGCCTTGCGTTGGTCCACATCGTCGTCTTCGTGGAAACGGTCGATCGGTCTGTACCGCCGACATCCGGAATTGGGTGCGCAGATGCTCGGTGAGGCGAACAGTGACGATCTCACGGTGACGTGGACTCGGGAACATCATTTGCCGCCACGCGCTTGGAGTCTTGAACCATCGATCGCGCAAGCGCTCCACGACGCCGACGACGACTAACCCTGTTGCAGCATTTCGACGCCTCACGTTGCCGTCGTGCGCCATCGTGCGATTGGGAGAAATCGTAGGAGTGGCAGGGGTTAGGGGAGTGGCACCAATTCCGGGGCCTGCCCGTCTAGCCTCATTGCTGTTCGCGCACGCTGAACGCCCCCCACGCCATGATTACTCTCGAAAACGTCACCAAGACCTACAAGAACTCGACCGTTGCCTTGCGCGACGCCAATGTCGAGATCGCCAAAGGCGAATTCGTTTTCCTCGTCGGCGCTTCGGGTTCAGGAAAATCCACCTTCATTCGCCTCCTGAACAAAGAAGAGACTCCAGAACAGGGTCATATCTACGTCGCCGGTAAAGACATCGGTCGACTCTCCGGCTGGAAGGTTCCCTATTTGCGCCGAAACATTGGCTGCATCTTTCAGGACTTCAAACTTCTCCCCACCAAGACGGTCTTTGAGAATGTTGCGTTTGCTCTCGAAGTTATTGGCCGTCCACGCAGCGTGATCGAAAGTCAGGTCCCTGCCATTCTCGATCTCGTCGGACTCGGACATAAGTCCGATAGTTTCCCGACGGAGCTTTCCGGTGGTGAGCAACAGCGCGTTTCGGTTGCCCGGGCATTCGTAAATCGGCCGCTGATTCTTCTCGCCGATGAACCAACCGGAAACCTCGATCCGGCCACTTCGGTCGGCATCATGAAACTCCTCGACCGCATCAACAAAACCGGCACAACAGTGGTGATGGCGACTCACGATCGAGGAATCGTCGACACCATGCGGCGTCGAGTGATCGAAATCGATCGCGGTTCCATCGTTCGCGACCAGGCGCGCGGCGTCTACGAATAGGACGAAACGATGCCAGTCAAGTTCGATTATCTCGTTCGCGAGACAACCTCAAACCTCGGTCGCAACGTCACGATCACGCTTGCGTCGATCATGACTGTTGCGGTGTCGTTGGCATTGGTGGGCGCATCGCTCATGCTGCGTTCGGGCGTGGAAAACGCTACGAAGCGTTGGCAGGGTGGCATTGAATTCGTGGTGTTCCTTCGGACCGATGCGACGCAGCAGCAGATCGATTCGCTTCGGGGCGATCTGGAACAGAGCCCTGAAGTTGCCAAGGTTGTATTCGTTGACCAGAACCAGGCCTATAGCGAATTCAAGAGTCTCTTCGCTGATTCGCCTGAGCTGATCGACAGCGTTACTGCCCAAGACCTCCCGCCATCGTTCCGAATCGAACCAGTGAACAAAGATGTCGACGCCGTCGAATCGCTCGGTCTCACGTTTGAAGGTCGTT
>JALQSZ010000362.1 GCA_023264135.1 Acidimicrobiales bacterium | reverse complement strand
TGCCGTCCTTGATCCGGACCAGGCCCTTGGGGTTGGAGACGCTGACGCTGGTCTGGTAATCGAACTTCGCGTCGGTGGTGGTGGCGGTCTCCGGGTCGTAGCGGCCCCGCATGTCCTGGTAGACATTGTTGCCGGTGCTGTTGCCGCCGAGGCGTTATTACCTGCGGTGTTGTGTTCCGACGCGGTGTTGGTTGCCGATGCCGACAATGGTCCGGGGATCATTGGTGATCCAACCGAAGCGGCGTTAGTCGTGCTCGGAGCAAAGGCGGGCGTGCACGCAACAGAGGCGCGTGCTCATCGGCCTCGACTCGGCGAAGTGCCCTTCGATTCATCGACGAAGTACATGGCCACGTTCCACCGGGTTACTCCTGATGATCCGCAGAGCGATGTGCTGCTGTGTGTAAAGGGTGCGCCCGATGTTGTGCTCGGGTTGTCGGCATCGTTCATCGATGCGGCGGGCGGCCAACAGGAACTCACAGATTCCGAACGCGGCTTCCGTCATGCAGAGAACGAGCGCCTCGCGTCGCAGGGAATGCGGGTGCTTGCCGTTGCCACTCGACAACTTCCAGCATCAGAGGTTCTCGACGCCAGCGGATCTGTCGTGAATCCGGAATCGTGGATCAACGATCTTCGATTGGAACTTCTTGTGGGCATCGTCGATCCAGCTCGCACCGAAGCTCGCGATGCAATCGCGCTCTGTCACCGAGCCGGTATCGACGTGAAAATGATCACCGGTGATCACGCAGTGACTGCTGGAGCAATTGCTGCGCAACTGGGCATTCAAGGAGAGGTCGTTACGGGCGATGACCTCGATGCAATGTCCGATGAAGAACTCGCCGAACGCATTGGTGCAATTGCCGTGTGTGCACGGGTTTCACCCGAACACAAAGTGCGAGTCGTTGAAGCACTCCGCGCGAACGGTGAAATCGTTGCCATGACTGGCGATGGCGTAAACGATGCCGCCGCGTTGCGTCGCGCCGACATTGGTGTCGCAATGGGAATCACCGGAACCGAAGTCACCAAAGAAGCTGGCGACATGGTGTTGGCCGATGACAACTTCGCGACGATCGTCGAGGCGGTGCGCGGCGGGCGCGCGGTCTACGACAACATTCTGAAGTTTGTTCGTTTCCAAGTCGCAACAGCGATCGGCGCGATCTCGACGATTCTCGGCGCGTCGGCATTCGGACAACCGGTACCGTTTTCTCCGTTGCAAGTGCTGTGGGTGAACCTGATCGCCGATGGACCCACTGCAATCTCTCTCGGAGTTGATGATCCTGCTCCGGGCTTGATGCACCGCTCACCTGTCCCCGCGAATTCGCCGATTCTCAGCCGTCGGCGACTTGGCCAAGTTGCCTTCCAAGGCATCGTCACCGCCGCAGGTGTCCTGGTGTTGTACCTCTACGCGATCTCGCACTACCCGACACTCGAGTCAGGATCTGTACTGCCAAGGGTCGCAATGACGATGGCGTTCACCGCGTTTGTGCTTGCGCAGTTGGTCAACGTGTACAACGCCCGATCAGAAACGGTGTCAATCTTTTCGAAGTACACACTCACGAACTGGAAACTTGGGCTTTCGGTTGTTGTGGTGTTTCTCTTGCAAATTCTGATTACTGAATTCGAGCCAATGCGAAATCTCTTTGACACATCGCAGCTTTCGCTCAGCCAATGGGGACTCTGTCTGCTTCCTCCGTTGGCGCTACTGGTCGCAGTCGAACTGTGGAAGATGGTTGTTCGGAGTCGGTCGGCGAAGACGGTCGAAGTGGGTGACGACGAATGACGAACCCTTCTCACCACGGGCCCCGGGAACGCCTCGAGGAACTTGAACAGGCAGCGATCGA
>JALQSZ010000361.1 GCA_023264135.1 Acidimicrobiales bacterium | reverse complement strand
CGTGGCCACGCCCACCGGGCAGGTGTTCAAATGGCACTTCCGCATCATGATGCAGCCCATCACCACCAGCGATGCCGTGGCGATGCCATACTCCTCGGCACCGAGCAGCGTGGCCACGACCACGTCCTTGGCGGTGCGGATCTGGCCGTCGGTCTGCACGACGATGCGGCCGCGGAGGTCGTTCATCACCAAGACCTGGTGCGTCTCGGCCAGGCCGAGTTCCCACGGCAGGCCGCAGTGGAAAATCGATCGCGCTGTCTTCGCGCCCACGGGATCTACTGCGTTGAAGTAGGCGTCAGCATCACTGAATCGACGCGTCGTTGTTGAACCACGGTGAGTCATCACCACCGTGTTGGCATGCGCACGACTGAAACCGTGTCCTTCTTGCAGCAGTGCCATTTGCGGTTCGTACTTCTCTTCGCCCGATTCGGAAAGCAGGTCGAGCCAGTACTGCACCGGCTGGCCGTATTTCTTCTCGATCGCAGGGAACTGTTTGGATCTCTCACCGGAAGTCGATGACATCGCACAATCGTAGAGGCCACAGATGCGTGCGGCTTCAGCGATACTCTGCCCGGATGCTCGCAGTCTCACATCGATCAACTCTTCGAGGACACCCCCGCACCGGAATCGGTGCAATTCTCCTCATGTTGGGCCTCTTGCTTGCTACAGCAACTGCTTGCTCCGAAGGCGTGAGTGCCGCGCGCGCTCCATCCATCTTGTTCAGCCTCTCCGCAACCAACGCGACAATCGAAATGGTGAGCGACGAAGAAGGTGCGATTGCCATCGACAAATCGACTGCAGTGGTGTGGTTCGCCGACCGACCCGGTCGCACTGCTGGAACGATGACTGCGACCGATCTCGTCAACGGTTGGGCTGTCAATGGATTCGATTTGGATCCACCGAATGCTGCGTTGCTGATCAGTTCCGCAGGTCTTTCAACGCAACACGTCGTTGTTCTTGAATCACCCGAAGTTGCAGGAGATCAGATTCGTTTCCACCTCACGGTAAATCCCGATGGAGAAGAGGCGGGCTTCACCCACGTGCACGAACTCGTAAGCGGCAAGTTCGAGCGGATCGAACTCTTTATTGACGACGCGGCGATTCCCGAGTGCCCGACATACATCACTGCCAAAGCCCACACCGTTTTCTCCTGCGTCATTTCGCCCGGTGATGGCTATGAGAAGACCTATCAATTCGATCAAGCGGGATTAACCGGCACGTTTCAACTGTGTGCAACACAGCCGGGTTTGAGTGTCTACGAGAACTGGGGAATTCCCCAGTGCCCCGGCCAAGTCACGATGTACACCCGCGCACCGTGGGATGGCGCCGATTCCTACGAAATTGGTGGAAAGCCACCAGTCATCGTGACCGCGACGTTCCATGGAAAGTCGAAGATTCCGAAATGGAAACCACCCGCCGGAGGGGACTCCGCCGATGGTGCCGAGGGCGGACCAGATTGATGGAACCACGTTCGGCTCCTGTGGCTCCTGCCTTCTGGCATGTCGACGACATCGATTGGACCGAAGTCCAACGACAGCAAAATGCCGACGGTTCCGTGTCGGTTGTCCGCGAAAAGTGGCCAATCATTCGTCCCGATTTTCTTTCTGCATTCGTGCACTACGAGCCGGAAATGGTGGTGCGGCGCCACGGCCATCGCAGTAATCACGTGGTGTTTGTTCTCGATGGCAGCGGATGGATTGGCACGCAACCCTGCGAACCGGGAACGCATATCCACGTTCCGCTTGGCTCAGCATTCGGACCAATCATCGCCGGACCTCACGGGCTCACCTGCTGGGAACTGAGCTTTGGTGAATTCGGCGGTTGGGGCGATCAACCCGA
>JALQSZ010000360.1 GCA_023264135.1 Acidimicrobiales bacterium | reverse complement strand
GGCGACGTAGCCGAGAGTCTGAAAGACAAGCAGCTCGTGTCACTGGACATGGGTGCGCTGATAGCCGGCGCGAAATACCGCGGTGAATTCGAAGAGCGACTCAAAGCAGTGCTCAAAGAGATCGACGAATCCGATGGCCAGATCATTACCTTCATCGATGAACTTCACACACTGATGGGTGCCGGTGGCGGTGAGGGATCCGTCGCAGCAGCCAACATGCTCAAGCCGATGCTGGCGCGAGGTGAACTGCGCCTGATCGGTGCAACCACACTCGACGAATATCGTGAATTCATTGAAAAAGATGCCGCGCTCGAGCGTCGTTTTCAGCAAGTGTTCGTGGGCGAACCCAGTGTCGAAGACACTGTCGCTATTTTGCGTGGACTCAAGGAACGGTACGAGGCGCACCACAAGGTGGCCATCGCCGACAATGCACTGGTTGCTGCCGCCAGTTTGAGCAACCGATACATCACCGCTCGTCAACTCCCCGACAAGGCAATCGACCTCATTGATGAAGCGGCCAGCCGACTGCGCATGGAGATTGACTCGGCTCCGGTCGAGATAGACGAACTGCGTCGCAGTGTCGAGCGACTCAAGCTCGAAGAGTTTGCGCTCAAGAAAGAGAAGGACGACGCCTCGAAGGCGCGCCTGGCGAAATTGCGTGAAGACATGGCCGAGCGCCAGTCACGCCTTGATGAACTCGAAATGCTTTGGAACGTTGAGCGCTCTGCCCTTAACCGTATCGGCGAGATCAAGGGTCAGCTCGATCAGGCCCGTATAACCGCAGAGCGCTTGCAGCGTGAAGGCAACCTCGAGAAAGCAAGCCGTTTGCTCTATGGCGAAATCCCTGAACTCGAGCGCGAGCTCGCCGAGGCCGAAAGCGCCGAACAGAGTGGTGAGCGCATGGTCAACGACCAGGTCACCAGCGACGATATTGCGGCCGTCATTGCGGCATGGACCGGCATCCCCGTTGACCGACTTAAGCAGGGTGAAACCGAAAAGCTACTCAATCTCGAGGCCGAAATTGGCAAGCGGCTGATTGGTCAAAAGAAGGCCGTGCAGGCGGTGGCCGAATCTGTTCGACGCAGTCGTGCCGGAATCTCAGATCCGGATCGGCCCACCGGTTCGTTCCTGTTCCTCGGCCCTACCGGTGTCGGCAAGACGGAGCTCGCCAAGGCGCTCGCCGAATTCCTATTCGACGACGAAAAAGCCATGATTCGCATCGACATGAGTGAGTATGGCGAGAAGCACTCTGTGTCGCGTCTGGTCGGCGCCCCTCCGGGCTACATCGGATATGAAGCGGGTGGTCAATTGACCGAGGCCGTGCGCCGTCGTCCCTATTCGGTCGTGCTGCTCGACGAAGTCGAGAAAGCGCACCCGGAAGTGTTCGATGTGTTGTTGCAAGTGCTCGATGACGGTCGCTTGACCGACGGTCAGGGTCGCACAGTCGACTTCAGAAACGTCATTCTCATTTTGACTTCGAACCTCGGTTCGCAGTTCTTGGTCGACCCCGAGCTCAGTTGGGACGAGAAAGAACACGCCGTCAATGACATCGTGCGCCAAGCGTTCAAACCCGAGTTTGTCAATCGTCTCGACGACATCGTCGTGTTCTCGGCGCTCAGTAAAGAGGACCTCGGCGCAATTGTGGAGCTCTATATCGATCGACTGCAGCGCCGCCTCGGCGAGCGTCGTCTCGATTTGGCCGTGACCCCAGACGCTCGAGCCTGGTTGGCTGAACGTGGTTACGACCCCATTTATGGAGCACGTCCCCTGCGCCGTCTAATGCAGCACGAGATTGACGACAAACTCGCTACCGCGTTGCTGGCCGGAACTATTCGCGACGGTGA
>JALQSZ010000035.1 GCA_023264135.1 Acidimicrobiales bacterium | reverse complement strand
CCTCAATGAGTAATTCAGAAGCATCCTGAGCGTGAAGGAGTTCCGTCTGGCCGTCGGGGTTCATGGTGAATGGTGAACCGTGAACGAATGAATCGCACATCGTCGCAACGACGGAATTCGTGAATGGGCGTCCACCTTCTCCAAAAAGATTGGGAAAAAGGAGATCGGAAAATGTGGCTCCGTGTTTATTCGCCCAGATGCGGAGTTCTTCGGCAACACGACGCTTTGCGGCGCCATAGGGGCTGTCGGTTAAGGAGTGCGTGGAATTGGCAAAGATGACAGACGACACAGTTGATGTTGTCGCGAGCGCACTTAGAAGGCGTTCGGTAATCGCATGATTCTGTGCCGCAAGATCAGGATCGTGGCTATTGATCGCGGCAAGGTGAATGACGACATCGGCCAGTTGCAGAGCGGCTTCGAGTCGTGAATCGGAAAAAGAATTCCGGTCGATTGGAAGGACGGTGGTGTTCGGAGAGAGCGCGCGTAGTCGGCATCGAAGATGCCAGCCGAGGAATCCGTCGGCCCCGGTGATTGCAATTGCGGTCATTCTGGGAGGTCAGCTTGGAGCTCAGGGAGTGTTCGCAGCAGAGCTTCGACTCCGGCCACATCAAGTTGTTCGGTGTTGGACGAGTCGTAGTCGTGCTCGGGAAATGGACGTTGTTCTCCATGTTCGAAGTAGTCGTCGTAGCGAAGGTCGCGATCGTCCATCGGGATTTGGAAATACTCGGCACTAGAAGAGGCGCGCGACAGCTCGGCCATCGTGACCAGCGTTTCGTGGATCTTCTCTCCATGGCGAATGCCAAGCGATGTCGTTCCGACCTGCTTTCCGACAAGGTTTTGCACTGCTTGGGCGAGGTCTCCCATCGTGCAGGCAGGGGCTTTGCGAACGAAGACATCGCCGTTGTTTCCGTTATGCCAAGCATGTTCAACAAGCGCCACCGACTCCGATAGTGGAAGAAGGAACCGTGTCATCGCAGGATCGGTGACGGTGAGAGGGATGCCCGCCTCGACCTGTGCAAGAAATGTGGGGACGACTGAGCCGCGGCTGTAGAGGACGTTCCCGTATCGCGTGATCATCACGCGAGTGTTGCTCTGCTCTCGAAGGAGCTCTCGAGCGGCTGCTTGTCCGACCTTCTCCATGAGGGCTTTCGTCATCCCCATAGCGTTGATCGGATACACCGCTTTATCGGTACTTAAAAGGACGACGGCGCCGACATCGTGTGTGCGTGCCGATTCCACGACGTTTCGGCTGCCATCAACATTTGTTGCGACTGCTTCGCTTGGAAAAAATTCGCAGGACGGCACCTGCTTGAGTGCTGCCGCGTGAAAGACAAGATCAACGTTTGCCATCGCCCTGTCAACCGACTGACGGTTCCGTACATCTCCGAGAAAGAAACGGAGATTGTCGTGGTCGACAAAGCGGCGCCGCATTTCATCTTGTTTTGTTTCATCGCGACTCAAGATGCGGATTTCCGCGCAACCTTGATCGATGAGGCGGCGCACGACTGTATTGCCAAAGGATCCGGTGCCACCCGTTACCAGCACGATTGCGTCTTTGTAGGACTCCATTGCCGCCTCCAGTGCGGATAACTGCTGAGCCGATAGTAGTTGGGCGGCCTTCTCGGGCATTTGCCGTTGTTTGACGAGACCACGGCGGGACCGGCTTCGGTAGTGGTCCGATGATTACGTCGAGGTCGCCCGAAACTGGGCCTCTTCCAGAAGCGTTGGATGTTGCACTCTCCACATGTCCGGGGGAGTGATGTCCAAATGTTCGCGATGGCCCGTGATCGCAGCTTGAACTTCGTCGATGCCCAGGATTTCGGTGGCTCTGCGTAACGAAAGAACCGCCCAAGTTCGGAGTACGAGATCATCGTCGCCGAGAAGATCAAGGAGTTGATGCGCCGCATCGATGCGGTCGTCGTTGTCGAGAGGTTCGAGTTGTTCATCGAGGATGTCGACGACATCGCCCACGAAATCGTGGACATCTTGAGGCCACACTTGGCCATCAAGAATCGCTCGAACGTCGATCGTCATGGCGAAAGTGTAGAGACGGCAACGAACTGAGGCGTGTGCGCTCTACGCTGATCACGTTCGAGGAGGACCATGGGAGACATCTGGGGCGGAAACGTCGATAGCGCGAGCAAGCTTCCGCTTTTGCTGTGCATCGTTGCGTTCATCGTCACGTTCGTGATCACGCGAATCATCGTTCGATTGATCCGCTCTGGGCGAGGGCCGTTTAAGGACAACACCGTGGGTGGTGTGCATGTTCATCACGTTGTACCCGGCTTGTTCTTGATGATTGCCGGAGGCTTAATTGCAATCGGTGGAATCGGCACCGGCTGGGACAACTTTGCTGGCGTCGTTTTCGGCATGGGACTTGCGCTCGTTCTCGATGAGTTCGCATTGATCCTTCATCTTCAAGACGTCTATTGGGAAGAAGAAGGACGTCTCTCTGTCGATGCAGTGTTCGTTCTTGCCGGGGTAATGCTTCTCCTCCTTATTGCGGATTCACCATTCGGAATAAACGTCAATCGCAGTCAGGCAAGTTTGAGAATTGTGTTTCTCATATTGATTGCAATCGACCTGACGATGGCTGCGATTTGTGCTGCAAAGGGAAAATTGGGAACTGCTGTCGCAGGTATCGCTGTTCCCCTCTTCGCCTACGTTGGCGCCATTCGAGTTGCCCGTCCCGACTCACCTTGGGCAAAGCGCGCGTATGCAAAGCATCCAAAACGTATGGAGAAGTCAAAGAAGCGCGAAGTCGATTTCGATGCTCGGTGGCGAACCAAAGTTTCTAGGTTTCAGGACTTTGTTGCAGGCACCTTCATCGGCGAGGGTTCTTGAAGTTGCGCTGGCGGTTTTCAAGTGCATTGGTTCTTGCACTTCTACTTGGAACGAGCTCCGTAACGAGCTGTGGAGGCTCAAAATCTTCGGCAGTGACAAACACTCCGGAGCCGTCGACGTCGATCCCTGCAACCGAGCCTCCATCCACGTCAACAAGTGCAACTACCTCCTTGCCGGTTCAAGTCACAGGTACGACCACACAAGTACTGGCGTTGACAGATGCATCGCGGCCGACAGTGAGCAATGGGCGCACAATTGCCCCAAACCGATCGCTGCCAACAACAGTGTGGAAGCCAAAGCGAGAAGGCGCCTTTCCGCTCGTGGTGTTCGCTCATGGGTACCGACTCGGCCCACCTGGGTACGCGAGGTTCTGTGCGATGTTGGCCGAAGCCGGGTACATCGTTGCGGCACCATCATTTCCACTTGCAGACGAAACACGGGGCAACGGACTGAATCGAGATGACATACCCAACGAGGCGCTCGACGTCGCGTTTGTCATCAATTCATTGCGGGGGAGCGCGATTGCTTCATCGATTGCTCCCGGGCAAGTTGGAGTGGCGGGACACTCCGATGGCGCCGATGTCGCACTCATTGCTGGCTACCAGAAGGGCTATGCCGATCCATCGATCGGAGCTGTGGTCGCTGTTGCCCCCGATGCCTTCGTTGGGCAGTTGTCGACGAATCGGCCCCCGCTACTCCTCGTTCACGCAGATTCGGATGCAACCGTGCCGTACTCGGAAAGCGTTCAGGTGTTCGCTCATGTGCCGGGTCAGCGAACGTTTCTCACGCTTTTGGGTGCCGACCATCTCCCGCCAATCGCCGAAAACACCGTCTGGACACCGACACTTGACGGCGCTGTGGTGACATTTTTTGATGCAACGCTGAAACATGTTCAGACTTTGGAGTCAGCCCAGAAACTGATGCAGACTCTCGCCCGTTCTTCGGTTCAAGTCGGTTCGTGACCAACGTCGTTTCCGGCTAGTCAATTAAATGTCGTAGTCAACGACGACGGGAGCGTGGTCGCTCCAGCGTGTGTCGTACGAAGGTGCGCGGTCAACGTGTGCATTCTGCGCGAGCTTCGCAAGTTGTGGTGTGACGATTTGATAATCGATTCGCCATCCAGCGTCGTTGTCGAACGCCTTGCCGCGGTAGGACCACCATGAGTACGGGCCAGCATCGTTTGGAAACGCATCGCGCACGACATCAACCCAGCCAAGTTTGTCGAACCAGGTATCGAAATACGCTTGCTCCTCAGGGAGGAACCCTGCACACCCGATGTTGCCTTTCCAGTTTTTAAGGTCGGCTTCGCGGTGAGCGACATTGAGATCGCCAGTGAAAACGATGTGGCGGCCATCGTCACGGAGTTCGGTGAGACGCGCAGTTGCCTCGTCAAACCACGCAAGCTTTTCTTTCATCTTCTCGGATGAAGTTTCGTCACCAGTATGGGCATAGGCCGAAATCACGGTCAGCTTCTTGCGCTTGCCCGTTTTGATGTCGGCTTCAATCCATCGTCCCTTGTCCGCAAACGACGCTGAATGTTCGCCACTGCGCGAATCGGTGATCGGGAGTCGACTAGCAACTGCGACGCCAGCTCTGCCTTTCACGGCACATTCGGCGTGAACGATGTGCCACCCCTCTCCCATGAGGTCGGCGACGAGTTCGTCGGGAGCGCGAACTTCCTGGAGGGTGACGACATCGGGCTGGGTATCGGCCAGCCATTCATTCATGCCCTTGCGGGTCGCGGCCCGCAGGCCGTTGACGTTGACAGTTGCGATTTTCAGCACCCATCGATCGTGCCACGTTCCAAGTTCCGCCGGGGGCGTGGCGCTCGCTAGTCTCACGTCATGACTTCACGTGGAATCAAGGTGTTCGTCGCCGCCCTCGCTCTGAGCGCTGCAGTGGTGGCTGGTTGCTCGAGCTCGAAGAAGCATCAAACCCCGATTACTGGAACGGTCCCGAGCACGACCATTGCCACGACCACGACCACGGTTTCGTCCAGCACCACCACGATGGCGGGCATGTCGGGAATGGCAACGACGACCACCGTCGCCAAGTAGTTCCGCGCCGGTTTCCGGCGACGTGAAGCGAATGTGGCATGAGTCACGCCGATAGGGAAGAGTGTCGCGATGGCGACCGAACGAAACCCACACGCTGGTCTTCCTTTTTCCGATGACGATGCCGCAATTGCAAAAGCGCTTGAGGATGTCTGTGTTCCTGCGCTGATGTGCTCGATGGTGCACCTCACTGGTGACCCCTCGTGGATTCGTGGCGAGATTCGTCCGCGTATGGCCGTGCTCAATAACTACGAGAGCGGCTTAACGGTTGAAGAGCAGGCCGAGGTTCGGGCTCGTGCGGTGCCCGCGATCGCGAAATGGCGCGACGCGGGTTGTCCGGAACCAGCGGTTCCGTCGCCCGAACTCGTCAAAGAACTTATGGACTTCATGGCCGCGGCTCCTGTTGATCCCGCAGTTGTTCCGATGTTCGCCGACGACCTTCATTTCGACGGTGCCGATAGCGGCGCAATCACCTGGAAAGACGACATTCCCGCAGAAGTTCGCAACGCGTTCCATGTCGTTGTCATCGGATGCGGCGAGTCGGGGCTGTTGACGGGAATACGTCTTGATCAGGCAGGTATTCCTTACACGATTGTTGAGAAAACCGATGGGCCGGGTGGAACGTGGCGCGACAACCGGTATCCCGGTGCTCGAGTCGACATCGGCAGTCACTTCTATTGCTATTCCTTCGAGCCCTCTGATCACTGGAGTGAATATTTTTGCCGCCAGCCGGAATTGCGTGCGTATTTCGAACGGGTGATGCGCAAGTACCGCGTCGACGAGAAATGTCGGTTCAACACTGAAGTAGTGAAGGCGACGTGGAACGAATCTTCAGCGACGTGGTCTGTTGAAGTTCGTACGTCCGACGGCGGCACCGACGTCATTGAGGCCAATGTCGTCGTGAGTGGAACGGGAGCACTCAATGCTCCTCGAATGCCAGACATTCCTGGAATGGACTCATTCGAAGGGCCTTCCTTTCATTCCGCTCGTTGGCCCGACGATCTCGATCTCTCTGGCAAACGAGTAGCGCAGATCGGCGCAGGCGCAAGCGGTTTCCAGATCGCGCCGACAATTGCCGACGAAGTTGCGCAACTCGACATCTACCAACGCACTGCGCAGTGGATGTTCCCGAACATGAACTATCACCGCGAAGTTCCCGAAGGGGATGTGTGGGCGATGCGTCACCTGCCGTTCTACGCGCGGTGGTTCCGTTTCTTGATGTTCTATCCAGCTTCGGGTCTAAGCATCGAGAGTTCGCGAGTTGATCCGAATTGGCACGACCCAGAAGGCCGATCAATCAGCCAGGCCAGTTTTGAACGCCGAGCAGTTTTCGAGAATTGGATTACGTCGCATCTCGAAGATCGTCCTGATCTCATCGAGAAGTCGATGCCGCACTATCCGCCGTCGGCAAAGCGGATGCTGCAGGACAATGGTTCGTGGTTGCGTTGTCTCGTCAAACCAAATGTTGAACTGATCAAAACTGGAATCGAGCGAATTACTGCCGACGGTGTGGTCACTGAAGACGGCGTGCTGCGACCTGCAGACGTGATTGTTTACGCAACGGGTTTCCGCCACAACGACTATTTGTTCCCGATGACGATTATTGGGCGCGATGGAATCAATCTTCGAGAGCAATTTGGTGAAGAGCCCACCGCGTATTTGGGAATCTCAATTCCGAACTTTCCGAATCTGTTCTGCCTCTACGGACCGGGTACCAATCTTGCTCACGGTGCCAGTCTGATCTTTCAGTCTGAATGTCAGGTGAACTACGTGATGAGCGCGATCCATGAACTCCTTCTGCATGGGTATCGCGCGATGGAGCCGAAGGCAGATGTCCACGATGCGTATGTCGCGACCTATGAGTCGGAGATCAACCAAATGGTGTGGGCGCATCCGACGGTGAAGCATTCACATTTCAAAAACAAAGACGGCAAGATCTACACGCTTTCGCCGTGGCCAATTCCTCAATATTGGGAGTGGACGCGTGGCGTGAACACCGATGAGTACGACTTCGTCTAACGGTCACCGACTGTCTCGGCGTAAGTGACCGACGGGTAATCCAAATCCCGGCAAAGTGCCGGCAAAAGACCCCTTTAGTGAACGGACATTTCTGTTCGTTCCACCCACACTCGCATCGGTGGCCCAGGGCGGGCCTCTGAGAAAGAGAGTGGAATATGGGGAAACGGGTTCAACAGAACGCGGTCGCGTTAGTTGCCGCGCTTGCGGTACTTGTCGCCGCGCTTGTCGGGACGACAGCGATCGGGGGTGGTGCGGCAAACGCAGCGTCGGCTCCGACACTCGGAAGCCCGGTGACGGTCAAGGTCTCGGGAAATCGACTGGTCAATGGTTCCGGGCAGACCGTGCAGCTCTTGGGAGTGAATCGATCGGGCAGTGAATACGCCTGCGCTCAGGGTTGGGGTCTCTTTGATGGTCCAACTGATGCAGCGTCGGTGTCCGCTATCGCTTCGTGGAAAGTAAACGCGGTTCGGATCCCACTGAACGAAGACTGTTGGCTGGGCATCAACGGTGTGAATGCGTCGTATTCGGGAGCGACCTACCAAAACGCCATCGCCGCGTACGTGAAGACACTTCACAATGCCGGAATGGCAGTGGTGTTGGATCTCCATTGGAATGCGCCGGGCACGACATTGGCAACGAGTCAACAGCTCATGGCTGATGCCGATCATGCACCGGCGTTCTGGACGTCGGTCGCCACCGCGTTCAAGGCAGATCCAGGAGTGATCTTCGACCTCTACAACGAACCGCACGACATTTCGTGGGCGTGTTGGCGCGACGGATGCACGACCTCTGGTGGTTGGCAGGCTGCTGGTATGCAGTCGCTGGTTAACGCCGTGCGTTCCACCGGGGCAACGCAACCAATCATGCTTTCGGGGTTGAACTGGGCTGGCGATTTGTCGGCGTGGAACACGTGGGTTCCGAATGATCCGCAACGACAACTGATTGCTGATCTGCACTTGTACAACTTCAGTCAGTACAACACGCAAGCATCGTGGGATCAGACAGTCGCTCCGACTGCGGCGGTCTATCCGGTGGTTGCTGGCGAGATTGGTGAGACTGATTGCGCCCATGGATTCATCGATTCACTGATGAATTGGTTCGACGCGAAGGGCGTGTCGTACATGGGGTGGACGTGGGATGCAGCCGGTGGATGGTCTTGCACGAATGGACCATCGCTGATCTCTGACTACAGCGGAACTCCAACCGGATTCGGTGTTGGTTTCCGTGATCACCTTGCGGCGATTGCGGGCTCACCTGTGAGTACGACGACCAGCACGACAGTTCCTGCTCCGACCACAACGGTGGCACCGACGACTACGACGACGGTGAAGCCGGCTCCGACAACGACAACTATTCCGGCGAGCTCGGGCGCGACGAAAGCAACAGTTCGCTATCGAGTTGTGAACGCATGGCCAGGAGGGTTGCAAGCGTCGATCGACATCACCAATACCGGTACCTCTCCGATTGGAACAACGTCGGTTCCGTGGTCTCTCAAATTCCAACTTCCATCGACGGTAACGATGTCGAGTCTTTGGAATGCCGACTGGAAAGCGTCGAGCGCAGGTTCGATGCAAACGTTCACGGCAACTGGACCTTCCTGGCATTCGTCGATCGCACCTGGTGAGACGTGGTCGATCGGTTATGTGATCCAAGGATCTTCGGCACCGTCGACCTGTGTCATCAACGGCGCAGTGTGTGCGTTCGTCGCTAGCTAAGAACGTTTCTGTCGCATCAGAGGGATCTCAAATGTTTGTCACGTTGAGATCCCTCTGATGTGCGACCATTCCTCGAGAGTCTTTCGAGGAGTCCACATGAGTTCGTCTGATCCGGTTCAACGTGGTCATGCCACGAAGGAAATGCTGTTCCTTCGTGGTCCTCGGCTTCGTCGACGTGAACTCGGCACAATTTTTCGCGTTTCGCGTGAGTTTCTTCGGGGATTTCGCAAACTGCATTTCGTAGGCCCCTGTGTCACCGTTTTTGGTTCGGCGCGTATCAATGAAACCGATCCCGCCTATGAATCGGCGCGAGCCACGGCGGCACGTTTAGGCGAAATGGGTTTTTCGATCATGACCGGTGGCGGACCCGGAATCATGGAAGCGGGTAACCGCGGAGCCAAAGATGTTGGCGCCACAAGTGTCGGATGCACGATCGAATTGCCGAACGAACAAACATCGAATCCCTATCTCGATGTCGAAGTCTCGTTCGAGCACTTCTTCGTTCGGAAGGTGATGCTCGTCAAGTACTCGTATGCGTTTGTTGTGGCCCAAGGTGGTTTCGGCACCGGCGACGAAATGTTTGAGGCGCTGACGCTTATCCAAACCGGAAAAATTGAGCAGTTCCCGGTGGTGTTACTTGGTGTCGAGTACTGGTCCGACCTCGTGCGTCAGATTGAGGACATGGTCGAGGCCGGCATGATCTCAAGGTCAGATCTCGATCTCTTGATTGTCACTGACGACCCCGAAGAAGCAGCGGCCTACATCAACGATCGTGCAGTCCAAAGGTTCAAACTGGGGGACCGACTTCGTCCTCTTCGGGTGCTTGGTGAAACGGGCTCTCCCGCTCTTCGCTGACCGCGGCCTCGTCCACTGAGGCGGCACACATCGGGACCAAAGTCCCCAGTGCTGACCGTGAAACTGGCCTGCGGATGGGGCAGACTGAACGTCACGACCTCGCACTCGAGGCGTTCCTTAGACGGGTAGTCATGAACATCCTGGTGATTGGAGCAGGTGGTGTCGGCGCTTCGATGGCGTCCATCGCCGAAGACCGTTCCTTCTTCTCATCGTTCACGCTTGCCGACATTTCGATTGAGTCGGCTCAGCGTGCGATCGATGAACTCGACGACCCCGGGCGGTTTCGCGCCACTCGCGTCGATGCCCGTAACGAAGCCGAAATTGTCGCGCTGATCGCCGAGACGAATGCCGACATCGTCGTTAACGCCTGCGATCCGCGCCTCAATGAACCCATCTTCAACGCGTGCTTCACCGCCGGAACGAATTATCTCGACATGGCGATGAACCTGAGCGAGCCGCACGCGACTGATCCCTACAACCAAGTAGGTGTTCCGCTTGGTGCTGCGCAATTGGCGGCCGACGAAGCGTGGCGTGAAAAAGGATTGCTGGCCATCGTGGCGATGGGTGTTGAGCCCGGTCTCTCAGACATCTTTGCCCGATATGCAGCGGACCATTTGTTCGACACGATCGACGAAATTGGTATTCGCGATGGCTCGAACCTCTCGATCGACGGTTACGACTTTGCTCCGACGTTCTCGATCTGGACAACGATCGAAGAGTGTTTGAATCCGCCACTGATCTGGGAAAAGAAACGTGGTTTCTACACGACGGAATGTTTCAGTGAACCAGAAGTGTTCAATTTCCCGGCCGGAATCGGTCCCATTGAATGCGTGAATGTCGAACACGAAGAAGTTCTGCTTGTTCCGCGCGAAGTCGACTGTGAGCGCGTCACGTTTAAGTACGGTCTCGGCGCCGAATTCATCGACTGGTTGAAGACGTTTGCCTATTTGGGTCTCGATTCCACCGAAAAGATCAAAGTTGGCGATGCAATGGTTGCTCCGCGCGATGTGCTTGCCGCGCTGTTGCCAAACCCTGCCGAACTCGGTCACCTGATGCACGGAAAGACGTGCGCAGGAACGTGGGTGCGTGGAACCTTCGACGGTGCACAGCGTGAGGTGTACCTTTATCACGTTGCGGATAACGAAACGACAATGCGCGATTGGGGTTCGCAAGCGGTGCTGTGGCAAACCGCGATCTGTCCGGTTGTCGCGATCGAACTTCTTGCGAGCGGTGGCTGGGTCGGAACAGGTGTGCGCGGTGCCGAAGCCTTCGATGCAGCTCGCTATCTCAACCTGCTTGGTGAGTACGGCTCCCATCACGGCATTTTGGAAATGGGACCGGGTCTGTG
>JALQSZ010000359.1 GCA_023264135.1 Acidimicrobiales bacterium | reverse complement strand
AGTGGAGTGTTGACGTGTACAACGAATCCGAAAGCTGCTGTTGCCGGCGTCGATACGTTTGCCGGGTGCAGGATCGATAAAGCGGCAGCGGGCTACACACTCACCGCGTCAAGTAGTGGGCTCACAAGCGCCACCTCCACCTCATTCGCAATCACGGTTGGCACCGCTACAACGCTGGTGTTCTCGCAGCAACCGGGTGGGGCCGATGCAACGGTTATTTGGACGACACAGCCAATCGTTGTGGTGCAAGACGCGGGCGGAAACACTGTCACCGGAAGTTCTGCCTCCATCACGTTGGCCATTGGCACGAATCCCGCAGTGGGTGTTCTCACGTGCACGACGAATCCTCTTGCCGCCTCGAGCGGAACCGCATCTTTTGCGGGATGCAAGATTTCCAAAACCGGAGTGGGCTACACGTTGGTTGCTTCTGCCTCGGGTCTCACCTCAGCAACGTCAAGCGCGTTCAACATCACGGCTTCTCCACTTGGGTACGTGGCGGTGGGTGCTCCAACAACGGCAACGTCCAACTCGACAGTTGCGGTCAACTACCCGGCGGGAACCGTTACGAATGATCTGCTCATTCTCGTGGAGATCAACGCAACAAATGGCAACACGGCAACGCCAACTGGGTGGACGTTGCTCGCCAGTCAGTCGACAGCAACACCAGCGAATTTCGGGATCAAAGTGTGGACGCGCCTCAGCGCCGGAGAGACGTCTGTGAATTTGGCGTTCAAGTCAAATGCAGCGGGCTCGACCGCCTGGGTGACGCGCTACACGCGGTCGTCGGGTTACCCGCCCAACCCGACGACCGCGACTGCGACGGTTCGGAGCGGGGTGAGTGCCGCAGCGGCGACGCTCACCCCGTCTCCGAACCTCACTACGAACGCAGCGAATGCTCGAGTGATATCAATCGCTGCAGTTCGGGCGCCGAACACGCTTTCCCTCGGCACGCCGCAATCGTTCGCTTTCCGCTACACGCAAACCTCCACACCAGCCGGAGGACAGGGTGTCGCTATTGCATTGTCTGACTCGTTGCAGGTCACAACACCCGCCACTCCGGTCTCACCCACCTGGTCGCAGAGTGGAACCGCAGCCCAATGGGCGTGGGCGACGATCGCGTGGTCCTGAGTGGTGAAAGAGCCAGAGCATGTGGTGTTTATCGGAGTTGACCCAAAGGAATTCAAGAAAAAGCACGGGTTTCGTCTCAAACACGTCATCGGCCTCTCGCTGTTTTGTGCGCTCGTCGCGGTGTGGGCGCTGTTCTTTCGTCCGCACATGTTTGGTGGGCCGATTTCAAACATCGCAGTGAGCGGCAACTCGATGCTTCCCACCTATCAATCCGGAGATTTCCTGATCGTGAAAGAGGAGGACTCTTATTCGGTTGGTGACATCGTCGTGTACTCGATTGCGGCCGACGATGTTGGTGCGGGTCGTCGAGTCGTCCACAGAATCGTCGGTGGAGACGCAGACGGGTTTGAACTCAAAGGCGACAACAACGCCAACATTGATCCTTGGCGCCCGACTCAAGACCAAATTATTGGTCAGGTGTGGTTCCGCATTCCGAGCTTGGCCGCGATCCTCGTCCACTTGCGAAACCCAGTAGTGCTGGCCATCGCGATTGCCTTCATGACGTTGGCGATCATTCTGTCGCCGTCAGCGATCCGTTCAAAAATGTGGAACTGGATGAAGAAATAACGCGGAGTTAGTTCGCGGCGTGTAGTGGTGTGAATTCTTCTGACACCAGCCGATAGCGGTAGCCAAAGCCTCGAACCGATTCAATTGGTGAGGTTTCCGGATCATCCCAACCCAACTTGCGTCGAAGTCGAAGCACCGTGAACTTCACGCGT
>JALQSZ010000358.1 GCA_023264135.1 Acidimicrobiales bacterium | reverse complement strand
AAGTTCCACCTGAACACCATCTGCGAGCAGCTGCATCGCGTAGTTGATTCCTTCATCACGCAACGGATCAAACTCCATTACCGAGATGTAGGCAGGTGGAAGTCCCGCATGACTTTTCGCTCGCGGCGGCGCTGCGTACGGTGAAATCTCATCACCCGTTGCACCACCGAGATACCAACGCCAACTCTGCTCGGCCGCATTTCGATTCCACAGCGGCGTATCGACGAACGTGCGCATACTCGTTGTTTCGAGACGATCATCAAGTTCTGGAATGCCGAGATACTGGAAACAGATTCGCGGGCCGCCATGATCGCGCGCATACAACGCGAGTCCAGCGGCAATTCCTCCGCCTGCGCTGCTGCCAGAAATCATGATGCGATCTGCATCGACGCCGAGCGACGTCGCATTTTCGTGGAACCAAGTCAGCGCGGCGTAGCAATCCTCAACCGCCGCAGGTGCAGGATTCTCCGGCGCAAGCCGATACTCAACATCAACGACGACGACGCCCAACTTCTGCGCCAAAATCGCCGCTCCGGTGTCGCCAAGATAAATGCTGCCGCCCGAGAACCCGCCACCATGAATCGAGAGCACACCAGGCACCGGCTCCGCCGAGCGTTCGACCGGGCGATAGATACGGATCGGAATATCGGGCGCATCAACAAGACCCGAGATACGAAGATCATCGAGTTCCAGCCCTGTCACATCGGGGGCCATCTCCGGCATCGAGGCGAAGAAAGCAGCAGTGACTTCGCGAGCCGCAATTGCCTCAGGAATGCCGCTTGTTGGCGACGCGGCTTCCGGGATCGGAAAGGTGTCGACAAATGGTGCGATTTCTGGATCGAATGCATAACTCATTGCACGGCCCCCTCTACTGCGTTCGCTGAACGTAGCACCCAGCGTTCCACGTAAGCGCTTGATGCAAACTCGTCGCTATCGGCGGCAGCGTTGACGCGAAAAGTTTCAAATCAGACGCTCCGTTACCTCTCTTGTTCACACCAACCCGCTCGGAGCGTCAACCGATTGCGCCGCCCTTGTCGAATGGCGGACCCTGACGCATCCGTTCGCGCACTGCAGGCCAGTTCGGCATCATCTCGGCAAAGTTGATTGCCATCGACGGCGCGCCAAATGGTGTGGTGTGGCTGACAAATCCGTCACCGGTCCACCAGTGCAACTGAACTGCAGGTGGCTCTGCCGCGATCACCGGCGAATGATCAGGATGCAGATTGCACTGCGTCTGATGTGCAGTACTTGGAGCGCACGACACAAGTGTGGAGCCCCACATTGTTTCGATCGGTCGATGCAAGTGGCCCGAAACAATCCGAACGAGTTGCGGGTGACGGGCAACGATGTCGCGCAAACGGTCGCTTCCTTCAAGACCCATGAGGTCCATCCACCAAATGCCTGTTTCGAACGGCGGATGATGCAGGAACAGCAGCGTTGGACGATCGGGTTCCTGCCCGAGCACGTGGTCGATCCACGCCAGTCGCGCGTCATCAAGCTGACCGTCGTGGTGGCCCTCGCGCATTGAGTCAACCGCAACAAGCCTCACCGGCCAGTCGTCGATGACGTACTGAATCGGCCCTTCTGTCGGCACAAAGGAAAGGCCCATGCGCAACGCCATCTCGCGCAGCGGTTCGCGTTCGTCGTGATTACCGGGCACGAGATAAATCGGACATTCCAACTCGCTCAGGATGTCTTCCAGTAACGCGTACTGTTCCGGCCGACCGTGATCGGTGAGGTCCCCTGTGGCAAGCACGATGTCTGGTCGACGCTCGAGTCCATTGAGATACGCAATCGCTTCTGCGAGCTTCGCGTTCGAGTCGACGAAATTGCGCATGAGTTCGCCGTCTTCGGCG
>JALQSZ010000357.1 GCA_023264135.1 Acidimicrobiales bacterium | reverse complement strand
TCGTCCAACGCGAACTCGCCTTTATCTTCGGATAAATCTTGCGGAACCAAAACGACTTCAACGCACCCTCGTCCTCCGTCAACGGATCGTTGCGGTCCACCAACCTTCGCGCCCCGAGTTCCGCCGCCTTGTCAACCGCCTGCTGTGACGCACCGGAACGAGCCAACGCCATTTTCGTGTCAGGTTCCAACCATCCTGCTTCGCGTTGTATCCGTGCCAACGACTCGGCGATGAACGGATCGGGTTCGGCAACGGGTGTCTGCGGTTTTTGTGCGTTCAGTTTGACGACGTTGTTTTGCGTCGTGGCGTCAGTGAAAGATTCCCATTTCATGCTTGGAACTCGTACGCATCCAACAAATCCATCAACTCGTCGGAACGGTATTGTTGCGCAATCACGCGAAGTTCGCGCACTGCTTCATCGGCGGCAGTCGGCATCATCGGTATCCCTGCCGCCATCGGACCAGGACCGGCACCGAACGGTGCACCAGCGGTGATCGGTTCTTCTGGCCGGCGTGTCTCGCCGAAAAAATCGGGCAGCGGTGCCTGCCGTGCGGTTTGACGTGCCTGAATGTCGGTCGGTGGGCGGCGCATCGGCACCGCACGCTGCGCTTCCAACTGTTGCGTCGCCTTCCCATAGGTTTGTCCGCGTGCAGCCATCATCGCGGGCGACGAATCGTATGCGGTGTCACTCATTTAGGCCCCCAGTTGAGCCAAGAGTGCTTCCAACGGCGGAGGACCAGCTTGTGCGGCGGGGGCTTCGGCACCCATCCCAGGCATCGCAAGTCCCGGCATCGTTGCTGGTGAACCCACAGGCATGGCGGCGGCTTGTCGTTCCCTTGCCCGTTCGTCGGTTCGGGTGACTGCATCGAACAATGAGACATCTTGCTCCACGACGAGTTTAGTCAGATACGCGAGGTCTTCGGGTTGATACGGGCCTTGCGGGTTGACTGCCTGCTGTTGGATGGATTGCAGCAAAGCGGTTTCGACGCCTTCGGCGATGATGCGGTCATGCTCCAAATCGGGGTCGGAGATCAGCGGGTCGGCTTCGCGAGCCGATTCGATCGACATCAAACCGACACCCAAACGCTGCCCCAACCCGACGATCAGCGAGTTCACATCCGAACCGGCAGCCGAATACGCGACGTAATGGCAATCGGTTTGCCACACCCTGTTCGGCGTATAGGTTTCCTGTCCTTGTGTCGTACGACCACTCAAAAAGAACGTCTTGGTCGTGTCACCCCAATACGCTTTCTCCAATGCGATCGCAATCTTGTCCTCGTGCAGCAGCGAGTTGGCGAAGATTTCTTGCGCTTCCTGCACACGGTAATCCACCGTCGCAGAGAGGACTGCTTCGCCTCGTCGACCTGTGCGGATGTTGGTGGCGGACTCGCCGCCGAACTCGGCAGGTATCGCGCCTTCAAGCCGTTCTTGGCGTTCTAGACGGTCGAGGGCGGTGTCGGTTTTGTAGCCAGGATTCAGTTGCAACTGTTGGATGTCGCCACCTTTGACGACACCCAAGATGCCTGATTTGCCGTCGGCCATCTGCAAGATTTCGGGGTTCTCACCGGGGCGTGCCACCAAGTATTCTTCGGGGAAGATGCCGCGCTCAATCGCAATCTCGGTCAACGCCTGCAAACGGGCACGCGTGTAATACATTCCCAACACGCCGTCGAACTGTCCTCGCGGTTTGTCCAACGTGATGCGTTGCGGCACGACCGCCAACGGCATCCCCGTACGGTTCGGGATCGCCTCCAACAAGATCGCCTCCAACCCAGCCCGCTCCGACACGTTCAAACCAGGGTTGTCTTCGGCACCCAACACGATGAGCTGCAACGAATCGTCGCACACGTATTCGAGCAA
>JALQSZ010000356.1 GCA_023264135.1 Acidimicrobiales bacterium | reverse complement strand
CAAATCAAACGTGTCATCGACGTCATTGAAGAACTCGGTGTTCTCGACAACACGCTGGTCATTTACATCACCGGCGATAACGGCGCATCGGCCGAAGGAACCATTCACGGCGCATGGAGCGCACCAAGTTTTCAAAACGGCGTACCCGAGGACCCGGAGTGGTTACTCGCGCATATCGATGACTTCGGCACCGCCGCGTGTGAAAACCATTTCAATGTTGGGTGGGCCTGGGCGCTCGACTCGCCGTTCCAATGGATGAAGCAGGTCGCGTCGCATTTCGGCGGCACGCGCAACGGCGTTGCGGTCTCGTGGCCAAAACGCATTACCGATGCTGGCGGACTTCGGCAGCAGTTTCACCACCTCATCGACATTGCGCCGACGATCTATGAGGCCGTCGGCATCACACCGCCCACGCATGTCAACGGCATCGAACAAATGGAGCTGCACGGCGCATCGATGCTGACCACCTTCGACGATGCGCACGCGCCAAGCAACCACCGCACCCAGTACTTCGAAATTCTCGGCAATCGCGCGATCTATCACGACGGTTGGGTCGCCGCGTGTTTCCACGGTCGCTTGCCGTGGATTCGCCTCGCCGGTTTCGAGTTCGACGGACCGCAAGAAGTGTGGGAGCTCTACGACATCACCAACGATTTTTCGCAGTCGGTTGATCTCGCAGCGCGTGAACCCGAACGGCTGGCCGAACTGCAGCAACTGTTCGACAGCGAAGCGCGCCGCTACGGCGTGTACCCGTTGCGCGACCCCGGATCTCCCCGACACGGTGACTTCGCGGTTCCTCATGTGCTCGATGGCATTTCCTCGGTGACGTACACGACCGCGCATACACGCATGCCCGAAGCCTCGGTGCTCAACATCAAGAACCGATCGTTCTCGCTTTCCGCCGAACTCGTGATTCCCGATGCTGGTGCCGAAGGTGTGATCGTGTGCCAAGGCGGATCGATGGCTGGCTATTCGCTCTATCTCGATGCACATGGTGTGCCGACGTTTCATTACAACTGGTTCGGCCACGAACACACCGTGCTTCGTTCGCCGACGGCGCTCACCCCCGGCGCGCATCTCGTGCAATTGGTCTTCGCCTACGACGGCGGATTCGGTGCCGGTGGAAACGCGTCGTTGTTGGTCGACGGCGCATTGATGGCCAGCGGTCGCATCGAACGCACCGTGCCCTTGGTGTTTTCCATGAGCGGCGAAACCTTCGATGTCGGCACCGACACCGGCTCACCGGTTGGCGCGTACCCCCACGACTACCGCTGCACCGCCGACATTCTCGGCGTCACCGTCTCGCTCCTGACCCAACCGGCCGAAGAGATCGCCGAGCTGGTCCGGGCGGGCACGTTCGAGGCCGGGCTCCGGGCGCACTAGCAAGCGACCCCGGAGAAATGCGCCCTTTGAGGGCGAGGGTCTACTATTCCTACAGTTCGTTTCACCCACCATGACTGCGGAGTCACTCATGTTCACCCTTCGTCGTATTGCTCTCGCGTTCGTCGCGCTCTTTACCTTGGGCGCGTTCGCGCTGAGTTCGAGCCCCGCTGGTTCGGCACAGTTTCCTGGCACCAACGGCAAGATCCAGTACTCGCAGGTCACGCCGTCAGGCGGAAACATCATCGCCTCCGTCCATCTCGTGAATGCCGATGGCACCGGTGATCAGACCGTGATCGCCAATGGTTGGTACGCCAGCCAAGACGCAGCGTCAACCAAGTTGGCCTACGTCAACCCCGCCGCCTCTGGTGTTACCAACAGTCTGCACGTAGCGAACTTCGATGGCACCGGCGACACCGTCGTTGCCACCTCCGCGTCGGGTCGGCAGTTCTCCGCCACCTCGATGTCGGCCGACGGAAC
>JALQSZ010000355.1:246-1864 GCA_023264135.1 Acidimicrobiales bacterium | reverse complement strand
CAGCGAACGAAGTGGAGCAACCACGAGAAGACGCGTTTTGTGTGTGGAGATGTAGTCGTTGGCCCATCCACGTTTAATGACATCACGCTCTGACTCGTCGAGCATTGAACCATCGGTGCTTATGGGTTCGGGTTCAGCACAAAAACGTTCCCAGTAGCCCGTCTTGCTTCCGTAATAGGCCGCGTCGCAATTGGTTTGTGCCAAAAGCGTGCCCGTCGGAGACAGGTAGATGGGTTTGGCAAACGACGTCATATTGCGAACAAGCCATGGAGACAGCACGGCAAGACAAAGTGCACTCACGACGGCCAGATCTCGCAGCATCGGTTTCCACTGCGCGCGTCGAACAATGAGGGCGACAAGAACTAACAGCGGACCATAGGCAAGGAGTTCGGTGCGAAGGAGTCCGCCCAATCCGGACAACAGCCCGAGTGCAAGCGCGAGCTTCCACGATGGTTTTCGCCACCACTTCACTGCAACGATGGTCATGACTGGAACAAACACGGTCACGAGTGATTCGCTCATCAACGACCAGTCGTTCAACCACAAAAATCCGTAGATCGCGGCAATGAACGCGGCAACCACGCCGGCTCGTTCACCGAAGAGTTCACGACCGGCAAGCCCAATGAGAATGACCCCGAGGGTCCCGAACAAAACACCGACGAGTCGGTGTTGATTCACGCTGTCGAATCCGAGACGTGACGAAAGCGAAAGGATGAACGACCACAGTGGCGGATGTGCAGCGGTTGGCTCCTGCGTACCGGGAGGAAGACTGACGATCTGTGTGCGAACGACGCCGTCTGCACCGACGACCTCGGCTTTCGGACAATCCTCAAGGCCTGGGAGAAAGGAATAGGTCGGACCATCGGTCGCTCCCCCGTCGAAGCAGTACCCAGCGTGGAAAAATACCGGGTTGATGTAGCCCTTCCCGTCGGCAAGCAGATTCGCTGTCTCGTGGTAGAAGACCGCGTCGCCAGACAGCGGCGCGGTACGACCCTCCGTGAGGAAGGTTCCGAACCGGATCGCGAATCCAAGAGCTCCGGCGATCGCGAGGCACACAACAAAGGCCTTTGTCGACATCGACGCTGCCGGTCGATTGCGGCGCTCGCTGGTCACGGTTGCACAACTTACGACGTTCACCCCACGTTCAATGGGCACTGGGTGCCTCAACGGGAAACGTGCGACTGGTACCGTCATCGGGACGCCGAGCAGTCCGGCGGAACGGTTCGAGGAGGACCATTGGCTCTTCGCAGCCCTGATCAGTACGTCGAATCACTTCGCGACGACCGAACGGTGTATTTCGGAGGCCAACTCGTCCCCGATGTCACGAAGCACCCAGTCATCGCCCGTGCGATTCGCCACGCATCGGTGGATTTCGAACTCGCCGAAGATCCCTCCGTGCGGGCCCTTGCCGTCGTCGACGGCGACGATCCATTCAGTCGTTATTTCCTCGAACCCCGATCGAGCGCTGACCTTGCTGATCGAGCACGACTCATCGAAACTGCAACCTCGCGATGCCACACGCTGGTACCGCTCATTAAAGAAATCGGCACCGACGCACTCTTTGCCCTTCGCCGAATCGGCCGCGCGCTCGATGCTTCTCGCGGCGATACCGAGCGTT
>JALQSZ010000355.1:0-236 GCA_023264135.1 Acidimicrobiales bacterium | reverse complement strand
CCCGCATCGCGGCCTTCTTCGATCACTGCAAGAACAACGATCTCGCGATGTCCGTTGCGCAAACCGATGTCAAAGGCGACCGCAGCCTCGGACCTTCTGCTCAAGCAAACCCCGATTCCTATCTTCGGATCGTTGAACGACGTCCTGATGGCATCGTCGTGCGTGGTGCAAAGGTGCACACAAGTTGCACGCCAAACACAAACGAACTCATCGTTCTCCCAACACGGGCCATGGGC
>JALQSZ010000354.1 GCA_023264135.1 Acidimicrobiales bacterium | reverse complement strand
GTCCTTCTGGAGTTACCAGCTTGGCGAAGTGGTTGGTGGTCCAGAACTCACCGAACATCATCAGATCTTCGATTTCCTCGGCGGTATGGGTTTCCCGGTCAATCCCGAAGTGAAAGTGCTGCATGGGTTGGCCGATGTCGAATCACATCTGATGCATTGGCAGAAGCATCGTCACGATCTCGATTACGAAATCGATGGCGTTGTGGTCAAGGTCGATGACCTGACGTTGCAACGTGAAATGGGATTCACGTCGCGTGCCCCGCGTTGGGCGATTGCCTACAAGTTCCCTCCCGAAGAACGAACGACGAAGCTCATCGATATTCAGGTGTCCATCGGTCGCACTGGTCGCGCCACGCCGTTCGCTCAACTTGAGCCTGTCTTTGTTGGCGGTTCGACAGTTGAATTCGCAACGCTGCATAACCAAGACCAAGTAGCAGTGAAAGACGTACGCCCTGGCGACACGGTGATTGTGCGCAAAGCCGGCGATGTCATCCCCGAAGTTGTCGGGCCGGTGTTGAGCGAGCGGCCGAAGGGACTTCGAAAGTGGAAGTTCCCCACGAACTGTCCGGTGTGTGGCCATGTGCTCGTGCGCCCGGCCGATGAAGCGGTGCATCGTTGCCTCAACCTGTCATGTCCTGCTCGTGTCGCTGGTGCGATCGAGCATTTTGCGTCGCGAGGGGCAATGGACATCGAAGGACTTGGTGAACAACGAGTCCAGTTGTTCTGTGAACTTGGATTGCTTTCCGATGTCGCCGATATCTATTCGCTTGACCCGGAACGGTTGAAGGGACTCGACAAATTTGCCGATGTTTCGGTGCAGAAACTTCTCGATGCAATTGAAGGATCGAAGACCAAACCGTTAGCGAATCTTCTTGTTGGTTTGAATATCCGACACCTTGGTGGTGCAGGTTCAGTCGCCCTGGCGGAGCACTTTGGCCACCTTGATCGCATTGAAGCAGCGACTGAGGAAGAGCTCGCAGGAGTCGAAGGCGTTGGGTCGATCATCGCGACGTCGGTGCACGAGTGGTTTGCCGATCCCATCAATCGTGCGGTGATCGAGAAACTTCGAGCAGCGGGTGTGAATCTGCAAGGTCCCGAAGCTTCCGATCTTCCGCAGACGCTTGAGGGTCTGATTGTTGTGGTGACCGGAACGCTCGATGGATTCACGCGCGATGAAGCCGAAGCGGCCATTAAGGGCCGTGGCGGAAAATCGCCGGGAAGTGTTTCGAAGAAAACAACGGCCGTAGTGATCGGTGCCGGTCCCGGCGCGTCGAAAGTCACGAAGGCCGAAGAACTCGGCGTTCCGATCTTGGACGAAGCGGGTTTCCTTGAACTCTTAGAAACCGGTACGTTGCCGTCTTCAGTTCGCACTCAGGGGGATTCATGACAATCGAAGCAGTGGTGTTTGATTTCGGTGGCGTGTTCACCTCGTCTCCCTTTAGCGGACTCCATGCGTGGCATACCGAGCGCGGTCTCGATCCCGAAATGGGTCTCCGTGCAGTGTTCGGCCCCTATGACCAAGACACCGATCACCCGTGGCACCAACTCGAGCGCGGCGAGATTGGTCTCGAGGCTGCCGCCGAACAGATCAAGGCCGTTGGCGCCGAAATGGGACTCGACCTCGAGCTGAAAGAAATGTTCGGAGCCCTTGGCGGCGAGTCGGGAGCGAGAAGCGATGTTGTTGAAAAGGGTCTTGCGTTGCGGGCGAGTGGCTACCGAACTGCGTTGATCACCAACAACATTAAAGAGTTTTCCGATGGTTGGCGCGCCATGATTCCCGTCGACGAATTGTTCGAAGTGATTATCGATTCTTCGGCCGTTGGCATTCGGAAACCCGACCTTCGAATTTATGAAATGACTCTCGAACAGCTCGGAGTC
>JALQSZ010000353.1 GCA_023264135.1 Acidimicrobiales bacterium | reverse complement strand
GGCAGTCTGAAGTCCGGTGACAGTTGTGTGGAGATCATTCGCGACAGTTGCCATTGACACGTTCATCACGGAACTGTCGAGCGTCATGAGGAACTGCGATGCGCCCAGCGTTAGGAGGACTCCTGCACCTGCAGCAGCCTTGCTGGAAATTTCTGGCGCAGGGTTTCGGTCAGCCACCGGCTAAGTATGCACGACTGAAGACAACGAAGAAGCTGTTCAAAACTTGCAACTAGTTTGTGACAGAACCGCCGTTGAGCGAGATCGTTTGTCCGGTAATCCACGCCGCTTCTTCCGACGCGAGATAGACGCACGCAAACCCAACATCGGCACCAGTACCGAGTCGTCCGACCGGAACAGTTTTTGCCATATGTGCAGTCACTGTTCGGTGCTCTTCTGTTTCTTCGACGCCTTCACGCGCCATGAGTCCCAACGCAAGTGTGTTGGCGGTGACGCCGTCACGTGCGTTTTCAACAGCGAGGTGACGCATGAACGAAATGCCCGCGCCCTTTCCTGCACCATAAATCGAAACGCCGATATTCAAACCTTCGGTGCCGGCACCTGACGAAATCGTGATGATGCGACCCCACTTGCGGTCACACATGCCATCAATCACCGCTTTGACGCAGTTGAGCACCCCGTTCAAATTGACGTCGATGTATGGCGCCCACTCCTCGCGGGGGAGATCGCGGAATTTGATCGCGCGCATCGAGGGCGGAATGCCGGCGTTATTGACAAGAATGTCGATCTGTCCCGCACTCGCAATCGCGGCTTCGACCTCGTCGAAATCGGCGACGTTAAATGGAAGCGGTGTTGCGTTCGGGCCGAGTTGATCGGCGGCGGACGCAGCTCGTTCGGGAACAAGGTCGTTCACAAAGACGGTTGCACCCGCTTCGATGAGTTTGCGGGCGATGCCGAGACCTACGCCTTGTCCAGCCCCAGTGATGAGTGCAGTTTTTCCGGTCAGATCAAACATGACCTCAGCCTTGCACTTTTGCGTTATCGGTGACGGCTATCGACCTAACCGTTCGCCAATAGAACTGCGGGTACGAGCGAACGCAGCCCGAAGTGTGTAGGGGCATCGTTTCCAGAGCGGAACTTTCGCGTTTTTCTCGAAAGCGTTCGTCGCTAAACCGGCTCGAGTTGGTTCGATTGTCCGAGCTGAACGCTTCGTGCCGAGAGCAACGATTGTGGCGAGTCGAGAATCGAGCGCAGCCTGTTCGCCCGGCGCGAGTTCTGGCTTGCGTCCGATCACCATAAAGTCACCCCACTCGATGCCAGACCCCTTGCCCCAACGCTTCGTTTCAACGTGGGTTTCGATCTGCTCGAGTCCGGCCCAGGAAAGCATGGCGGGGCCGGCATCGGCATAGAACCGCCAGCAGTCGAGCGGATAGCGATGCATTGGGCCGGTCGATGGTGCAATGAGGCAGCAGAGTCCGTTGGGGCGAAGCACGCGAGCAACTTCGGCAATCGTCACCCAAAATTCGGGATCGTGTTCAAGGGTTTGGCCCGAAATCACGACATCGAATGAAGAGGATTCAATTTCCGACCAATCGTGAGGATCAGCGAGAACAATGTCGACGTTGTTTCCCGCTTCCATGTCGGCACCGACGTACGCAAATGATGACGACGCAAACAGTCCGCGGTAGGAGTCCTGATCGCGAACGGCGCGAGCACCTAAATCAAGAACGCGGAGAACAGCTGGTCGAGCTGCGGTGCCAAATCGTGGCCCCTGCAGGTAGGCGTCGCGAAATGCGGTCATTTTGAGATACGAACTGCGGTGCATTGGGCGCCCTTGGTCGCTTCCGGAGTAGTTGTCATCATGTCACGACCGGTCTGCGGGACTCGTTATCGTCACTACGTGACCGATATTCCCAGTGTTCTTTCCTCGGTGCCTAGCAGGCT
>JALQSZ010000352.1 GCA_023264135.1 Acidimicrobiales bacterium | reverse complement strand
GCAGCGGAGTACCCAGTTGCGGATGGTGCCAGTAGCTTGAGTGATCGCCACTCGCGCACCCCTGAGCTCGGAGAGGAACACGCCATACGTGGCACAGCTGTTTCGGCAGGAATCACCACACGGCTCGGAGGTGTTAGACAATTCACCGTCGCCGTTCGAGCGTCATACGCCTTAATTGCATTCTGGTGATCGTTCTTCCAAACACAATTGTCATTCAGAGGATCAAGAGCGATTCCATAATTGGTAACTGAAATAGGCCAGTTTGCGCAGACTGCTCCAGCTCCCGAATTACTCGCTTGGTCCCAGCAGGAAAACGTTTTGCTTCCAGCTCCGGCGGCGGCACCATTTCCATTCCCGCGGTAGAGACGCGAACCCTGTCGCAGCGCATGTTCTGCGTATCCATATGCATCCCCAACTCCGTCGTACCACGACGCCAACGCGCTATTGAGGGTGACCGATGTTCCCGAGGACGAATAGCAATTCGATGTGGTCACACAGATTCCACCGATGCCTCCGGAAGCGGTTGGAATTTCAAACAGGTGATAGAGCTGCCCAGCAGCGCCCATGGACCACGTTTTCGGCCATATTGACGAACAAAGCTGCAATGTCGCTGGATCAAAACACGAAACACCACCTCGAGGTGTCGCGTTTGACGACGTCACCCAGAGCTTCCCTTCCGACGCCATCACCGCTCCGATGAAATCCGAGCTCTGCCCCGGAGTCGGATCAAATGGCGATCCAGGACACCTCGCACCTAAGCCGCCATTCGCCTGTGTATCGACACACATAACTTTCGGAGTCGATCCGCCATCGCTTTGGCTAAAGATGCGACCGCCAATCTGTGCGATGCCGCGTGTCTTCCAACTTGAAAAGGATCCAAAGTTCGGCGTCCCCGCAACAGGACTTTTCGAAATCCCCGCAGCAACAAAGGTTGACCCTGGACCGCCTCCGCATGGCTTTGGATTGGCGATGTCACCTACATCAACGCATTCGAAACCGACTTCGTAACTTCTTGTCGAGTCATACCAAATGTGTCGATGAACAGGGTCGTACCAACCGTTGCTGACATACGACGTGTACCCATTGCCGGTTCCACTCCCATACGGCCAATTACTGCCACATGAAACGCCGTTCCGGTCACGGCAATCGACGTTGCCTTGATTCACCGAGTTGTGATGAAAGATGTTGAAGACATAGCCGCGATCATCAAAAAAGACACTCCAACCATCTCCGTTCCCACTCGTTGAGAACGGTCCAGTTGCGGGAATCGCCAGAGTTGACGTTCGTGCAGCGAGTTGTCGGCCTTGATACTCGCCTTGACTCTCCACATTTCCCGTCGCACGAACGGCTTTGACCGCCGCCCAACCGGCATCAGTCGTCGGCTTCGTCGTCGAAAAATTCGCAGGCGGAGAAGTACAAGTTGTTGAGCAATAACTCAATGACCACCCAGCTGGCGCAGTGATGTCATTTGAGGACGTGAGTTTGACTTTCGTCGAATCCACTTGCATCACGATTTCCTGCGAGATCGTTCCTGCCGCTGAAACCGGCATCGCCGCGACCAGATCAAGTTTTGAACCGGGCGTCGCTACAGATGGGGTTGCTGTGACAGTCACCGACGGCGCAGTCGCCGAAGCGGGAACGGTTTGGCTAAGTAGTCCAATGACAACTACGAGAGAAAGAACCGTTGCGCGAACCAACCGACGCGTATGAACTTTTTCAACAAAGGAATGTGACACGTGTCCGGCCCTAGGTACTCCGCGGATCGGAGACGGTAACGCTCAGATACGCCGTTATTCCGGAAGAAAATTCCGGTACGAAGCGGTCAGCAACGCTCTTTCCTGTTCCTACACTCATCCCCGTGCCTAGGTCCGTTCCCCCCGACATCGACGATCGAATCATCGAGGCCTGTCA
>JALQSZ010000351.1 GCA_023264135.1 Acidimicrobiales bacterium | reverse complement strand
GTCCGCGATCCGAGGCCAACCAAAAGAAGTCCAGCACCAACCGCAACGAGTACCGCATTGAGAACATTTCGTTCGCCGGAAGGCTCGTCGGGAGCGGGCACCGACTTCACTCCGATAATTGCGACAACTCCGATGAGCGCCGACAACGGCAGAAGTCCAAGGAAAACCCAACGCCAGCCAACGGTCGATGCAATCCATGCGGCGATCACCGGACCAATCACCGACGGCAACATCCAAGCGCTGGACACAAGCGCGAACATTTTCGGACGCTGCTCGAGCGGATAACTCCTTCCGATACAGACATAGGACGTCGCCGGCATCGCGCCAGCGCCGAGACCTTGGAGGAGTCGCCCGAGCACCAACACCAACATCGTCGGCGCAGTTCCACCAACAACAAGGCCAATCGCGAAGAGAACAAGGCCGATTGCAAAAGGAATCGCCGGACGCATTCGATCCGATGCAGTACCGGCGATGACAACACCGACCAACGTGCCGAGAAAGAACGCACTGAAAACCCAGCCATACAGTGCGAGATCACCGAGATCGGACTCGACCAACGGCATCACCGTGGCCACCGACATTGATTCGAACGCCACAAGCGTGACGATCAGAACTAATCCGGATGTAAGAAGACGACGGTCGGGGGCAAAAACCCCCGACCGTCGCTTACTTGGTTCTGCAGCGATGGTCATCGAGAAACAACCACCATCGCGGAATGATCAGGCTGCGGCGACGGACGGACCCTGATAGGTCGCGGATCCGAAGCCCAACATGGGCCAGAAGATGAACGGAAGGAGCGCAAGGCCAACGCCATAAGCCGCACTGCGACCGTAGGACTTCGCGATATCGATCGAAAGGATGATCATGATCACGATGTTCACGAGTGGGATGTACATGAGTACGACCCACCACTGTGGTCGGCCAACAAGCTTGGTCATCGGGCGGTAGGCGATCGGCCAGAAGCAGCTCACGATGAACAGCAACGCCCACGCGCCGCTTTCGCCGCCCTTATCGAGGGACTTCCAGAATCCGATGAGATGAGCGAGCGCAAGCACCGCGCTCACAATGATGATGACGGCGAGAACGCCGCCGTTGATCGACGATGACGTTTCCACTTGGTATGAGGTTGTGACCTGTCCCAGCATGGTGACCTCCCCGGGTCGTTGTCAGATTCCGAATCGAACTACGCGGAGGCTATGACGCATTCGTCTTCGGCACCGGGATCCTCTGACAGCACAGAGCGCCCCCGCCAGGATTCGAACCCGGAACCTGCCGGGTAGAAACCGGCTGCTCTATCCAGTTGAGCTACGGAGGCAGAACGCGTTGGAAGCGTACGCGCCGAGCGATCGGGCACCGAACTCACCACGCCATCGACCGTTTCGGGAATGGCCGCTGGCTGTCGTATGCTGACCGTTCCCATGGTGGCCGTAGCTCAGCTCGGTTAGAGCGCCAGGTTGTGGCCCTGGAGGTCGGGGGTTCAAGTCCCCTCGGTCACCCCATTGTGGTGGTGGTCGTCCGTCGAGAGGCGGGCGACCATCGCAGTGAGCATCGTCGGTGAATGAACCGAGCATTCACCACCAAGACGAACAGCACACGCAGAACGGAGTGGTAGGTTGACCACTCGCAAGCGCCTCTAGCTCAATTGGCAGAGCATCGGACTCTTAATCCGCAGGTTCTGGGTTCAAGTCCCAGGGGGCGTACCACTCGAGTTGCCGTATCGGTCGATGCGGAGACTCGCTCAGAAAACGAACAAAGGCCCGGGCAACTGCCCGGGCCTTTGTCATGCAGTTCTTCGAACTGTTGGACTCAGCGACGACGTGCCGGAGCCTTACGTGCTGCAGTCTTCTTGGCCGGTGCCTTGCGGGCAGGGGCCTTGCGAGCCGGTGCCTTACGAGCCGGTGCCTTCTTGGCA
>JALQSZ010000350.1 GCA_023264135.1 Acidimicrobiales bacterium | reverse complement strand
TTCGTCCGACCGTGAGCGCTGATCACTCGAAGCCACTCGGCGTCGGCAAAAAGCGCATTCCCGTTTCAATCCTCTGATGCGACCAACGTCGCGCGGAGTTACTTGTCGCCGAGGGTGACGAAGAAGTCGCGCGGGGCGATCACATCGTCGGGCGTGAGTTCACTGATGTTCGACTTACCGAGGCCGAGCAAGCAGGAATCAATACCGCCGTGAAGGATGTCGAGAACATTTTCGACACCGGCTTGACCGTTCGCAGCAAGGCCCCACAGATACGCACGGCCGATCATCACGGCCTTTGCACCAAGGGCAACAGCTTTCACAACATCGCTACCGCGACGCACACCGCCATCGAGCACGACGTCGATGTCGTTTCCAACTGCAGCAACGATTGAGGGAAGCACGCGAATCGGCGACGGCGTTCCGTCGAGGTTGTTGCCTCCGTGATTCGACACCGAGAGCGCCGTCGCACCGAGATCGCGCACGCGCTTGGCGTCGTCGACGCGGCACACACCCTTGACCATGAAGGGTCCGTCCCATTGCGAACGCAACCAGGCGATGTCGTCCCAACTGGGAGGCGGCATGGTCATCCACTCGTAGTACGCACCAAAAAAGGCCGGCGGCTTTTGACCGGGATGGGCCATGTTCGGCGCGCTGAGATCAGGGAGTTTGCCGGTCTTGAGATACGCGAACAGCCACTTGGGCTTCGAAAGCGCCTGCGGCGAAAGCTTGATCATCGTTTTGAGATCGAGCTTTTCGGGGATCCATGGGCTTCCCCAGTCGCGACCGTTCGAGAAGGTCCAGTCGAGCGTGAGGATGATGCCCTTCGCTCCTGCAGCCTTGGCGCGTTCGAGACGCTGCACCATGACGTCGCGACCGCCACTCCAATACATCTGGAACAGCAGTTGCGAATTCACTGCAGCAACGTCTTCCATCGACTTGCTGCCAAACGAACTGAGGCCCATGGGAATGCCGCGGTTGGCCGCAGCGCGTGCCACCGCGACTTCGCCGTCGGGATGCACGGCCTGCACACCAGTGGGAGAAATGATGACGGGCATTGAAATATCGAGCCCGAGCACGGAAGTGTTCATCGACCGTTCGGCTTGCAAGCCAGCAACATGCGGCGCAAGACCAAGTTGATCGAACGACGTCAGATTGCCATTCAGCGACACGCCCTTTTCAGCACCGCCGATGATGGCGCCATAGACCGACTTCGGCAGACGCTTCTCGGCCCGGCGCTGTGCCACGGCAACGGTTTCAAACCACTTGTTGGCCATACAGCCCTCCCAGAACGAAGGGGAACTCTACCGGGAGCCCTCGATCTGGCCCCATTCGGCGGAGGTCACCAGAACAGATGGTGACCGTCGTCGGTGTTTGCCGGGGTGAGAACGCCGAACTCGGCTCGAATCTCGGCCAGCGGTCGATCGGCCATGGCGAAATGGTCGACGCGGGAGAAATCCGCCAAGCATTCCCCGCCTCGGGCGATCTCGGCGGCCAGAAGTTCAGCCGCGCCGGGCCGGGCGAGGATCCCCTGCTCAGCCTTCACCTTGTTGGAATCGCCGAACCCCGCTTCGTGCACGATGAGCGACGCAAGCAACGCGGAACGATTGACTGAATCGTCGGCCATCGCCATGAGGAATGCGCTGAGTGCGACTTCGGCTTCCGCGGTTGTACCGATGCCGGAAATCACGTGGGTCATGTCGTGGCCGACATAGAAGTGATTCATCGGCGTTGCTTCGACGCCAGGGAACGGCAAACCGGCGATCTCGTAGAACTCGACATACGCGTGTCCCAGTGTGCCGGGCGCGCACGAACGCAATTTCTCAATACGAGCCACGAGCTCTGGTTCGCCAACGCCGTCGACAACGGCAACATCTCGAAGCGATGGTTCCACTCGCGCTTTCACGCTGCCATC
>JALQSZ010000034.1 GCA_023264135.1 Acidimicrobiales bacterium | reverse complement strand
GACAGCGTTGTGCGCACACTCGAACAGCGCGGCTACATCGGCGAGGTCGCCCGCGATCCCGGTCCGGGTCAAGCCGTCATGTTCGGTACTACTCCAGAGTTCCTCATGAAGATGGGCCTCGATTCGCTCTCGCAACTTCCTTCGATTGCCGATTTCGTTCCTGGCGCCGACGTTGTCGAAGCCCTCGAAATGGGTCTGCGCGTTGAATCGGCTGCTGAAGACCTCGTTGAAACCGACTCCACTGGCGATGCTGCCGATGTTGCAATGCGACCTTCGTTGGGCGATCTGCTCGACGGGGACGGCTCGGTGTGACCGAGGAAGAGCGAACGGGGGAGCGTCTGCAAAAGGTGCTCGCTCGCATCGGAATCGGCAGCCGCCGAGTGTGTGAAGACCTCATCGCCGATGGTTGTGTGACAGTGAACGGCGAAGTCGCTGAATTAGGACGACGAGTCGACGCTGAACACGACGAGGTTGCCGTGAATGGAGTCATCATCGGCGTGCGTCCTGGGTTGGTGCATCTGCTCCTGAACAAGCCTGCCGGTGTCGTGACGACGGCCGACGATCCGCAAGGTCGTCCCACCGTTCTCGAGCTCGTTCCTACTGAACCTCGAGTTTTTCCTGTCGGTCGTCTCGATATGGAGACCGAAGGACTGTTGCTGCTCACGAATGACGGCGATCTCGCTCACCGACTCACACACCCGTCGTTTGGAGTCGAGAAGGAATACATCGCGCACGTTGATGGTGAGCCGACGCGAGGCGAACTTCGACTGCTGCGCGAGGGAGTCATGCTCGACGACGGCATTACTGCTCCAGCGAAGGCAGCGTTGCTCGGTCCAGGCGTGCTTCGTCTGACCATTCACGAAGGCCGGAATCGACAAATTCGACGAATGTGCGAGGCCATTGATCATCCGGTGAAGAGACTGATTCGTACGAGAATCGGCCCGCTAGCCGACCGAAAGCTGAAGCCGGGTCAGTGGCGGCCACTCACCGGCGATGAATTGCGTTCGCTTGAACGCGCTGCCGTTTCTCGGTCAGACAAAACGCCGCCGGTTCGCTGATCTCACCGTTCTAGGATCTCAACGTGACTCTTGCTGTTCGAGCCCTTCGAGGCGCCACCACTATCGACATCGATACCGCCGACGAGGTTCGTGCGCGCACGATCGATCTGTTGCAACAGATGCTCGAACGCAATGGCGTTGAACACGACGACATCATCAGTGTGCTCTTTACCGCCACTGACGATATTCATTCGATGTTCCCCGCATCTGCAGCTCGCGATATTGGATTCGGCGATATCCCTTTGATCTGCGCTCGAGAACTCGACATCACCGATGCGACGCCGCGCTGTATTCGAGTTCTCCTGCACCTCACGACAACTCGCTCGCGTTCGGAACTTCGTCACGTGTACCTCGAAGGTGCGAGCGGCTTACGCGACGATTTGCCGGAGTGATCAACGTGGCTCCTGAAACTGAAGGACGCACCGCTCTCATTGTCGGCGTCGGTCTCATCGGCGGTTCTGTAGGGCAACGATTACGCGAATCAGGTTGGCGAGTTTTGGGTCGAGATCGTTCGTCGTCCTGCCTCGAACGGGCAATCGAATTCGGCGCAATTGATGCGGTTGCTCCAGCGGGTTTTCTTGACGACATCTCACTCACGTTTGTGGCGACTCCCGTTGGAGCAATCGCAGAGGCGGTGAGCGAAGCGTTACGCGATACCGACGGTCTTGTCACCGATGTCGGAAGCGTGAAAACCCCGCTGCTGCCACTGATGGAAAATCCGCGCTTTATTGGCGGACATCCGATGGCGGGATCCGAACAAGAGGGTGTCGACGGTTCTCGTCCCGATTTGTTCGAAGGTCGAACCTGGGTTCTGACACCGCTTGAGTCCACCGACGACGACTCGCTTGCAGCGGTTCGATCGGTCGTTTCGAGTTTCGGCGCCGAGTTGGTGTCGTTGCCGCCAGCTCAACACGACTCAATGGTGGCGATTGTCTCGCATGTCCCGCATCTGACTGCGGCCAGTCTCATGGGTTTGGCCGACGAACGTTCCAGCGAGCATCGGGCGCTGATGCGATTGGCCGCTGGCGGCTTTCGTGACATGACGAGGATTGCGGCGAGTCATCCTGGTATTTGGCCCGATATCTGCAACGAAAACCGCAGAGCGATTGTCGAGGAACTTGATCGGCTCGTTGAAACGCTCTCGACCGTTCGGTCGATTGTCGCCGACGGGGATCGCGACGCACTCGTTGAAGTTCTCGAGCGTGCGCGAAGTGCGCGTCTTGCTTTGCCCGCACGCTTCGCTCGCGCAGAAGACCTTGCCGAACTTCGGATCCCCGTTGCCGATCAGAAGGGTGCACTCGCTGGCATCACCATGATCGCGACCGAACTCGATGTCAGCATTGCCGACATCGAAATCGCCCACTCCGTTGAAGGTGATGAAGGCGTGGTCATCCTGCTTGTCGAAGCCTCGAATGGCGAACGACTGCGAGATGGTCTGACATCCCGCGGCTACAAAGCAGTGTTGCGTTCTCTCGACGGGGTCGACGAGCGTTGATGGCCGAGGTGCTGGAGATCATTCCGTTTGGTGGTCCGATCAGCGCGACTGTTGTTCCGCCAGGTTCGAAGAGCATCACGAATCGTGCGCTCCTTGCAGCGGCACTCGCTCGGGGCACGAGCGTTCTCACCGGTGTGCTCATGGCCGACGACACCGAAGCGATGCTCGACTGCATCCGTTCGCTTGGGGCAAGTGTTGAGGTCGGAGCCGATCACACGACCGTAACGATCACCGGTGTCGACGGAGACCTTGACCGTGCGTCGTCGCCGTTTTTTGCTCGCCAATCGGGAACGACAGCGAGATTCCTCGCTGCTGTGCTCGCTCTAGGCGACAGACCATTGACCCTCGACGCTGACGAGGCAATGCGTCGACGACCAATGGGTGATGCGCTGGAAGCTCTCCGAACTTTGGGTGTCACGATCGCGTTCGAAGGCTCTGTTGATTGTTTGCCGGCAGCATTCACTGGTCCAGTGCAGAAAGCCGATCAGATGCCTCAGATCGAGATCGATGGATCGGTCTCGAGTCAGTTCACGTCAGGCCTGTTGCTGGCCGCTCCATACATGCCCGACGGGCTCAGATTGGAGCTCGTGGGTGACGTTGTTTCGCGTCCGTATCTCGACATGACAGTTGCAGTGATGCGTTCATTCGGGGCTTCTGTCGAGACGCCAGACAATCGGACGTTTGTCGTCCACTCGTCTGGTTACGTTTCGGACGACTACCACGTCGAGCCCGACGCGTCGGCAGCGTCGTATTTCTTTGCGGCTGCAGCGATATGTGGCGGCACGGTTCGAATCGACGGTCTCGGTTCATCTTCATTGCAGGGCGACGTTCACTTTGTCGATGTGCTCGCGGCGATGGGCGCGCATGTTCAAATTGATGTGAATTCAATAACTGTGACCGGAGCAGCACTTCACGGAGTGACTGTCGATTTCAGTCAGATCTCCGACACCGCACAAACAATGGCAGCGGTTTCCGTGTTCGCCGACAGCCCCTCCACCGTGACGGGTATCGGATTCATTCGCCGGAAAGAGACAGATCGCATCGGCGCAGTTGTTGCAGAACTGCGCCGTCTCGGCATCGACGCAACAGAGAACGACGACGGGTTCACCATCGTGCCGGGTGAGACTTCGACAGCGACTCTCGAGACCTATGACGATCACCGCATGGCGATGAGCATGGCGCTGATCGGTTACGCCCGCCCCGGAGTCACCATCGCTGACCCACAATGCGTTCGTAAAACCTTTCCGACATACTTCGACGAGATGGAAAAGCTCCGTCCTGGAGGCCCGAAATGACCGAACAGCCCGTAGTGATTGCCATCGACGGTCCTGCCGGTTCAGGAAAGTCGACGGTGGCAAAGGCCGTCGCCATTCGTCTTGGTCTTGACTACCTCGACACTGGAGCGATGTATCGGTCAGTTGCATTTGCCGCGTTGCGAGGAGGCGTCGATCCCGAAGACGCTGAAGTCGTCGCCAACCTTGCTCGAAACATCGATCTCGAGATTTCTCCAAACGGAACGGTGAAGGTTGATGACGTCGATGCAACAATCGAGATCCGAGGGCCTGAAGTAACTCGGGCCGTCAGCATCGTCGCTGCGAACCCCGAGGTGCGCACAGAAATGCGAGCTCGCCAGCGGCAGTGGGTTGCGAAACGGGGCGGGGGAGTGATGGAAGGTCGCGACATCGGAACCGTGGTGTTTCCCGATGCGAGACTCAAGGTTTATCTCGACGCAAGCCCCGAGGTTCGTGCGGCACGACGTTCAAAGGAAGTCTCCGATCTTTCCTACGAAACAGTCGCAACCGACCTCGCCCGTCGTGACGCCCTCGATCAAAATCGCACTCATGATCCGCTGCGCACTGCTGATGATGCCGTCGTGATCGATACCAGCGACCTGTCCGTCGATCAGATTGTCGACGCGATTATGGAGTGCTTGTCGTGAGTCGTCGTGAGATTTACATCCCTGAAGGTCACGACAACGGGGAAGTCTTAACGCTCACGCAAAAGCTCATGCATCACGTCGTGCGATTGCTCCTCGAGATCGTGATTCGTCTGTACTTCCGCCTCGAAGTCCACGGTCGCGAGAACATCCCGCGTCGCGGTCCATTCATCATTTCTCCAATCCACCGGTCGTATCTCGATACCCCTGTCATCGGTGCTGCTGTCTGGCGGCTCATGCGGTACATGGGTGCCGAGAAGATGTGGACCAACAAGCAGCTCGGATGGTTCCTCACCGCAATGGGTGGATTCCCTGTCCAGCGCGGCGCTGCTGACCGCGATGCACTGAAGGCAGCACTCACGGTCGTCGAACGCGGCGAGCCGTTGGTGATGTTCCCTGAGGGCACTCGTCAGTCAGGACCACGTGTAAGTGAGATGTTTGATGGTCCCGCCTATGTCGCCTGTCGAACCGGTGTCGACATCATTCCTGTCGGCCTCGGTGGCACCGAACGAGCAATGCCAAAGGGCAAGAAGTTTATTCGCCCGGTGAAGATGGTTGTTGTCATCGGCGAACCAATCGCTCCGCCGCCCAAGAAAGAAAGCGGTCGTGTTTCTCGGAACGGAGTGCGAGAAATGACGGCGCTACTCGGCGAACGAATTCAAGATCTTTTCGACGAGGCGCAACTTCGGGCTGGCTCACCAAACCAGCACGAACTCACGGACTAATTCAAAGCGACATATCGCCCGTGAGCTTGCGTACGAGCGGCTCAAAGTGTGAGAGCGGCAACGTGTCGTACTCAGTATCGAACGCAATCTGATCCCACTCATCTGCGAAAAGTGCCGCGAGCTCAAATTGTTCTGCGGTGAGCACATCGCGATGTTGTTCTCGCGCATCTGGATCGGCGCCGAAGTGGTGGTAGTAGTGCTTGCCCTGGAAATCCTGATGAACGCGGATCATTTGGTACACGTCTTCACGCACATACGGCTTGATCATTTCGGCGGCAATTGCGCCATGGTTTGTCACCGTGATTGCTTTACCAACGTCGTGCATGAGTGACGCGAAGACAACTTCCTCGTCGGCGCCTGCTCGTTCGGCGAGCGTTGCGGTCTGCAGGCAATGTGTGAGCTGGTCGGCATTGAATCCGTCGGTGATTTCTCCGAGTGATTCGAGGAGCATCAGCATTCGGTCCGCGACTCGACCTTGGTTGATTGCGTGCTGAGCACCAATGTGCAGCCACTGCTCTTGGGTCGACTCGTCCATGCGGGTGAAAGAAGTTGCCATGGCGTCAGTTTGCCTCCTCTGAGACTCCGCGTGCGGCGTTTTAACTAGGAGCAGTTGCCAGCATGATGCCGAGCAGCACGGCTGCGAGTCCGGCAACGAGTGAGACTGCACCACCGATTGCCAGAACCGCCTTCGATCTCGCGCCGGCGTGAAATGCTGCAGCGATTCCCGTTGCGGCAACCATCAGCAGTTTCAGGCCAAGCGTCGCATTCCACGCCGTGCCTTTGGATCCGGGAGATTCTGCGAGCAGATTCCACAGCCCAGTCACGAACAACACCGCGAATGCCGACCATGCGATGACGTTGAATCGGCGTGCTGCGGCCTTTGGAGCGTCGGGGCCCAATCCTCGGAGAACGGGAAGGAGGCCCAACAAAGTGAGCTGGCCGCCCACCCACACGGTTGCTGCTGTGACATGCAAAAACAGACGGATTGATTCGAGTGAGAGAGGAAGCATTCGAATTCTCGATTCAGGCGAGCGACGCGAGCACATCACTCGCGTGAAGTGAACGGTCCTGTGTAGGTGGGCGCGCATCAACCGGTCCGCCAAAGGCCAGTGTGGCGGCCGCATCAATCGTGGAAATGAGATCTCGAAGATTGCGCGGGGGAGGGAAGTATTCGTCTTCCTCAGTGACCTGAACGACATCGACTCCGCCGACCGGAGCGATACGCGCAATCACCGATTCAACGAGTTCCTCAGGTGCTGAGGCTCCAGCTGTCACTCCCACGATGCCGTGGAGGTCACTTGGCAACTCTTCAGCGCCATTCACCCGGTACACACGATCGCAGCCGGCTTGGCGGGCCAGGCTCTCAAGTGCACGAGTATTCGAAGAGTTCGCGGAACCAATCACCACAACTGCATCGCAACGCGGCGCGATCTCGAGCAGTGCAGATTGCCGGTTTGTTGTCGCGAAACAAAGGTCAGATCGGCCTGGCACCCACATGTCGGGAAACCGTTGACGAGTTGCGTCGAGTACGTCGGCCCAATCGCGGTGGCTCAAAGTTGTTTGCGCGAGGAGCGCAACTGGTTCATTGAAAGAGGGGAGTGCAGCGACTTCTTCGACCGATTCGACTCGGTGGATGTTGTCGGGAGCGACCGCCATTGTTCCGACTGCTTCTTCATGGCCTTCGTGGCCGATGTACACGATTTGGTAACCCTTGCCGGCGCGCACTTTGACTTCGTGGTGAACCTTGGTCACCAGCGGACACACCGCATCGACGACATAACCCCCATTTGACTGTGCTGCGGCAACGACCTCAGGTGCGGAACCGTGTGCAGAGAGCATCACGGGGCTACCTGGCGGCACGTCGGCGATGTCGTCGACGAAGATGACCCCAAGGTCGCGAAAGCGCTCGACGACGCGCTGGTTGTGCACGATCTCGTGGTAGCAGTACACCGGCGCCTCGAACGAGCGAACCATCCACGCAAGGGCTTTGATCGCCATTTCAACGCCGGCACAGAAACCACGCGGAGCGGCAAGAAGAACCTTCTGCACGACAGGAGAATCAACTCTGTTCGGACTGTCTGTCGACTCCTCGTTCATGGGAACAGAGGCTACCGGCACTAGCCTTGACCACTATGTCCTCACCGCGAGTTGTCAGCGTCGCGCCCGCGTCGCCGGCCGAGCGGGCCGGCTTGATGCCTGGAGATCTGATCCTCCGGCTCAACGGCGAAGTTCCTCGAGACATCATCGCCTACCGGCTTTTGGCTGATGAGGGTCTCCTCTGTCTCGATGTTGATCGCGGTGGACTCGAACTTTCTCTCGATGTTGAAAAGAGGGAAGGCGAATCGCTCGGCGCGGAAATTCACTCTGCCCTTTTCGACCAAGTTCGGACCTGCGACAACCACTGCGAGTTCTGCTTCATTTACCAACTTCCTCCGAACCTCCGCGAGTCGCTGTATCTCAAGGACGACGATTACCGCCTTTCGTTTCTCTACGGGAATTTCACCACCCTCACGAGATTCACGGAGCTTGATCTCGAACGAGTGGTGACGGAGCGAATTTCTCCACTCCATGTTTCGATTCACGCAACTAATCCGGAGCTTCGATCATCAATGCTTCGGAATAGAAGAGGAGCGACGAGCCTCCGATGGCTCCGCGCACTTCTTGATCACGGCATTGAAGTTCACGGACAAGTCGTGGTGTGTCCCGGGCGAAACGATGGCGCCGCGTTAGATGAAACGCTCGCCACCGTTTTGGACACCTACCCGGAACTCGCAACCTTGAGTGTGGTTCCGCTTGGCGTGAGCAAGTTCAACTCTGAACCGACCATGCGTCCGCATACGAAGGCTGAGGCGAACGACGTCATCGACGCAGTTCATGACTGGCAAGACATCTATCTCGCTGCATTGGGTCGGCGCATTGTGCACGCGGCCGACGAGTACTACTTGATTGCCGAACGATCGTTTCCTGATCACAGTGTGTACGAAGAGTTCCCGATGCACGAAGATGGCATCGGCATGGCTCGAACCTTTGAGCGCGAATTCACAGGCGAGACCGAAACTCCAACGGCGGTGGCAACGGGATTCTTTGCGTGGGTTGATGGCGCACCTCCCGAGGGTTACCGAGCTCCTCGCGGCGGAGGAGAGATTTCTATTCGGCCACGACCCAACGCTCCGGTTGCAGTGCTTACCGGCAGCTACGGCGCTCAGATTCTGACTCCGCTCCTCGAAACGCTGCAGAGGGACGATCTGCGCGTACTCAGTGTGGAGAATCAGTTCTTTGGCGGTAACACTGGTGTGGCTGGTCTCCTGACCGGGGCCGACCTCATTCGGGTGCTTTCTTCCGAGCCCGAAGGTCACCGCTACCTTTTGCCCGATGTGTGTCTGTCGCAGGGACGGTTCCTCGATGGCCTCACTCCTGACGATCTGCCCCGACAGGTCGAGATCCTCCCGACAGATGGCATCGCCCTCCGTCGGGCACTGGAGCCGAAATGAGTACCCAAACAACCGAACTTCCCCTCGTCGCCGTTGTGGGTCGACCCAATGTTGGAAAATCGACGCTGTTCAATCGCATCGTTGGTCGTCGTGAAGCCATTGTTGAAGAGAAACCAGGCGTTACGCGAGATCGAAAAGAAGTCGTTGCCGAATGGCAAGGTCGCGAATTCCGATTGGTTGACACTGGTGGTTGGATGCCAGGCGGAGACGCGCTCGACGAGAAGGTTTCGAAGCAAAGTGAGAAGGCAATCCTCGAAGCCGATGTCGTTCTTTTCGTCGTCGACGTCACGGTAGGTATCACTGAAGAAGACAGTCGAGTCGCGCAGATTCTTCGGCGTAACGGACGCCCTGTGCTCTTAGTTGCAAACAAAGTTGATGACACGAATCGTGAATCAGCGATTTGGGATCTGCTTGGTCTTGGCGTGGGTGACCCGTTCCCTGTGAGCGCGTTGCACGGACGCGGGACTGGTGACCTTCTCGAATCGCTCATGCTCGAACTTCCACCTGAACCTGACGAGGTTCTCGATGAGGAAGATGCCGAAGCCGACAAGATCTTCTCGGTTTCAATCGTCGGTCGTCCGAATGTGGGGAAGTCCACACTTTTCAATCGGTTGATTGGCGATGAGCGATCTGTCGTTCACGACATGCCCGGCACGACTCGCGATGCAGTGGACACGATTGTGGAGACCGAGGACGGTCCAATTCGTTTCGTCGACACAGCGGGTATGCGTCGACGCAGCAAAGTCGATGAGGCGACCGAGTACTACTCACTTGTTCGCGCCCTGCAAGCAATCGATCGATCCGATGTCGCGCTCCTTGTGATCGATGCAACGATCGGTGTGACTGCTCAGGATCAACGTTTGGCAGAACGTATCGACGCCGCTGGTTGTCCCGTTGTTGTGTTGTTGAACAAGTGGGAACTTCTTGATGCCGATGCTCGTGACGAGGTCGGTTATCAAATCAGTCAGCGATTGCATTTCATCGGTGAATCGCCAGTACTAAAGATCAGTGCCCTCTCTGGAAAGGGTGTGCATCGTCTTCTTCCGGCGCTTTCAGGAACCATCGAGGATTATCACCGTCGGGTTCCGACTCGAAAGGTGAATCAAGTGCTTCGCGCCGCTCAGGCCGCGCAGCCTGGTCCGCACGGAGCTCGTGTGTTGTACGCAACACAGGGTGCGACCGATCCGCCCACCTTCACGTTGTTCGCCAACAAGGAGATTCCTCCCTCCTACTTGCGCTATCTGGAACGATCGCTGCGCGAGGCCTTCGACATGGGCGCTACGCCAATCAAGATGCGAGTCCGAAAGCGGGACTGACCCGATGCCTTGGTGCGAGGAATGTTCCAAATTTTGGAATCCCAATTCGATGCCTCCGGACGGAACCTGTCCTTCTTGTGGTCGCCTCATCGGTGATCCGCCCAAGGCGCAGAAGGTGCCGTGGCATTTCTGGATCCTTGTCATTGCTGCCGGTCTGTATTTGGGTTGGCGAGCGGTACAAGGTGTGATGTGGTTACTCCAATGAGCGACATCGGCGCAGTGGAACTTGCCATCATCGGTAGTGGCTTCGGAGGTCTCGGGGCTGGAGTGATGGCACTTGAGCAGGGGATCGATTCATTTGTGATCCTTGAGCGTTCGAAAGCGGTTGGGGGGACGTGGCGCGACAACACCTACCCCGGCTGCGCGTGCGACATTCCCAGCCATTTGTATTCGTTTTCATTCGCACAGAATCCGGAATGGACGCGTAGTTATCCTGCGCAACCCGAAATCGAGGACTATCTCGAACGGGTCACTGATCATTATGGACTGCATTCTCGGACGCGATTCGATTTCAACGTCGCCGAAGTTCGTTGGATGGAAGATCAACAGTGCTGGGCAATCACCTCATCTCGTGGTGATGTCGTGCTTGCCGCAGCAGTGATTTCCGCGACGGGACCACTGAGCCAGCCGTCGACGCCCGATATTCCTGGTCTCGACCTGTTTGATGGCGATGTCTTTCATTCAGCGTCGTGGCGACATGACGTTGCGCTGGAAGGAAAGCGTGTTGGAGTTGTCGGCACTGGAGCATCGGCAATTCAGTTAGTGCCCTCAATTGCCGACACCGTTGCGCATCTCGATGTTTTTCAGCGAACGCCACCGTGGGTGTT
>JALQSZ010000349.1:1668-1914 GCA_023264135.1 Acidimicrobiales bacterium | reverse complement strand
GACTTCCGCCTCGAAGCGCAGAACATGCTCGATGTTGCCGCTTCGTTCGTCGCCCTCAATCAGCGCGGCTACATCGTTCCTCGTCCGCATCCAACACTCGTGACTCGCCGAGTGCTGGTGATGGAACGACTTTCCGGATTCAACTTCGACGATGTCGACTCCATGCGCAACGCCGGCGTCGACACCCATGAAGTTGTGCGCACCGGAATGATCGGATTCATGGAAGGCGCCATGATCGAAGGCATC
>JALQSZ010000349.1:0-1658 GCA_023264135.1 Acidimicrobiales bacterium | reverse complement strand
GCCCGACGGGAAAGTTGCGCTTCTCGATTTCGGAATCACCGGCCGCATGGACGAACGCCAACGACGTGCCTTCCTGCGCCTCATGCTCGGCGCCACCATGAATGACGTCCACATGCAGATCGCTGCGTTGTGCGAACTCGGAGCGCTTCCTCTCGACACCGATATCGACGCGGTGATCAAAGACCTCGGACTCGATGGCCCTGGCATTGATCCGACCACCGCCGATCCCGACGAGATGATCCAGGAAGTGCAGAAGATCGTGAAAATGCTCCTTGGCTACGGCGCACGTATGCCGAAGGAACTCATGTTGTACGTGAAGAACCTCGTGTTCCTCGACGGTGCAATTGCACGCCTCGCACCCGACCTCGACATTTTCGCTGAAATCACCCAGATCTCGATGTACTTCGCGCAAACCCATGGCGAGAAGTTGTTCGCCGAAGTTGGTTTCGATCCGGCGGCATTCCAGATCGACCTCACCGGCGTGAAGGACAGCATCGGCCTTGACCGATCAGTTGATCGCTTTACCTACCGAGACCTTCAAGAGCGTCGGGAACTCATCAAGACGCGATTCGAAAAGCGCGGAATCAACTAGCTCGCTGCGCCTACGATGACGCTCTCATGCGTCTCGTCATCGCCACTTGTTCTGTTGATTACGCCGGTCGCTTGTCGGCGCACCTTCCGCTCGCCACTCGCCTCATCATGGTGAAAGCCGACGGCTGTGTCGCGATTCATTCCGACGGTGGCGCGTACAAGCCACTCAACTGGATGAACGCTCCAAATCGCGTGTCAGAAGAGGAAGGCCGTTGGGTCATCACCAATCCCAAAGGCGAAATCCTCACCATCACGCTCGTTGAAGTGCACCATGACTCCGCGCACGAACTTGGTGATGATCCAGGACTTCAAAAGGACGGCGTCGAAGCACACCTTCAAGAGCTACTGGCTGCGAATCCCACCGCCATCGCCGATGACCTCCGTTTGATCAAGCGGGAATATTTCACCGACATCGGACCGGTTGATCTCTTATGCCGCGATGCCGACGGGCGCGCTGTTGCAGTCGAGATCAAACGTCGGGGCGAGATCGACGGCGTTGAACAGCTCACGCGTTATCTCGAACGCATGGATCTAGATCCCGATGTGAAACCCGTGCGCGGAATATTCGTCGCCCAAGTCATCAAACCTCAGGCTCGAGTGCTCGCGGAATCTCGTGGAATTGAATGCGTCGAAGTCGACTACGACGAACTTCGCGGCATTGAATCCGACGAATTGCGGTTGTTCTGATCAGACGCCGTTAGGCGTCGAACGTGTGGCGTCCACCAACCAACACCACGCGGCCGTCTTCGCCGCGGGTTTGGAAGAGACAAGCACCAGCTCCTTCGTTCCACATTTCGATCGTGAGTTCTTCGCCCGGAAACACCGGTGACGCGAAGCGTCCTTCCATCGAACGGAACTTGGCGGGATCTGATCCGCACATCGTGTGCAGCAATGCCCGGCCGGTGAAGCCGTAGGTGCACAAACCATGAAGGATTGGTCGATCGAATCCGGCAAGCGCCGCAAACCACGGATCGGAGTGCAGCGGGTTGCGATCACCCGACAGGCGATAGGTCAGCGCTTGATCGGGACGCACTCGGTACGAGACGGAATGATCTGCAGCGCGGTCG
>JALQSZ010000348.1 GCA_023264135.1 Acidimicrobiales bacterium | reverse complement strand
AGTGGGTAGCCGGTGTAGCGCCCCAGATAGCGCACCACCAGAGGGACCGCCGCAGCGGCCAAGCCAACGAGAACGAGGGAAGCCACGAGCATGAGCGCGAGCCACCCCTTCCCCTGCTAGTTCAGCGCCACACAACTCCCTTGACGGCGTCGCCTTCCACATTAGCCTGATGCACCGCGCACCGCCCTTGGGCACACGCGTGCCGCTTATTCCCCATCTGACTACCCTCATCGCCATGCCCGGACCCCTGGAACAGCACTCCGTCATCCGCGTCCGCGAAACCCTCGCGAGGCTGGGTGCAACCGGCGAAATTCGACACCTCGACGAGTCAGCGCGCACGGCCAAGGAAGCCGCCGACGCGCTCGGCATCGAAGTCGGACAGATCGCTAGTTCGCTCATCTTTCTCGCTGATGGAGAACCGGTTCTCGTGATTGCATCGGGTGGTCACCGAGTCGACACGGACAAACTTTCGGCGGTCCTCGATGGCGCACGAATTTCCAAGGCCAACGCCGACGACGTCCGTGACGCCACCGGCTTCGCAATTGGAGGAGTTGCCCCCGTCGGCCACCCCGAGCCGCTGCGCACCGTCATCGATGTCGCACTGTCGAACTACGACGTCGTCTGGGCCGCAGGCGGTCACCCGCACTGCGTATTCCCCACTAGTTACGAAGAACTGCTGCGGATCACTGGCGGAGATGCGGCCGAGGTAGGCACCTAGGCCAACCCCTTATGTTCCGGAGCGCTCGACCTTGGCCCGCAGTTTCCTTTCCGCCTGACGAAGAGACGCAATGCGCTCCTCGATTGAGCGGAGTTTCGCTTCGAGGATCTCCTGCTGGCGTGCCTCGGTGAGAGTTCCCGCCTCGTACTCTCTCAACCCAGAACCGATCTCCTCCAGAGTGAAGCCGACCGCCTTGCATTGCGCAATGAAGACAAAGCGATCTATCTGATCGTCGTCGTAAACGGCGTACGTGCGCTGTCCCGCCGTGCGCTCACCTGCCACCAGCAGCCCGAGCCTCGTGTAGAAGCGCACGGTGTCCTTGGTCGAGCCGACCGCCTCAGCGAACTCACCGATAAGCACGAGGGCATCTTCGGGGAGTTACTTGACTGTTGACCATGGTCCACAGCCTACAGTCCGACGACCACCCCTTGTGAAGGAGAAAAATGCCACGCACAGTCCTCATCACCGGAGCATCAACCGGAATCGGCCGCGCCACCGCCGAGCACTTCCAGCGCGAGGGATGGAACGTCGGCGCCACCATGCGATCTCCGAAGGACGGTCAGGAGTTGTCTCAGCTCTCGAATGTTCACGTAACCCGGCTTGACGTCACTGATGACGAATCGATCGCCACAGCTGTGGCGGAAGTGTCGGAAAGATTCGGCTCCATTGACGCGTTGATCAACAATGCCGGATTCGGCGCATACGGCCCGCTGGAGATCACAAGCAGCGAGACGATTCGACGTCAGTTCGACACGAACGTCATCGGCCTTCTCGAGGTGACGCAAGCGGTTATCCCAGTCATGCGGAATCAGGGTGATGGAGTCATCGTGAACATCTCGTCCGTGGGGGGCCGCATGGCTTTCCCCTTCGGCTCGCTCTACCACGGAAGTAAGTTCGCCGTAGAAGGCATCAGCGAGGCCCTGGCCTACGAGTTGTTGCCTCTCGGCATCAAGGTCAAGATCGTCGAGCCCGGTGCGGTGGCCACAGACTTCGCCGGTCGCTCCTTCGTTTTCACTATGGACCCCGAGGGCGGCCCGTATGCGGAAACCATTCAGTCGGTAATGACAAACTGGGGCGCCAGAATGCAAGAGAACATCGGTAACGCTGACGACGTTGCCGGCATCATTTTCACGGCTGCGACAGACGGCACATCTAAGTTCCGTTATGTCAGCGGTGATGACGCGGCCACCATTCTCGCAGCGCGCGACTCCATGGA
>JALQSZ010000347.1 GCA_023264135.1 Acidimicrobiales bacterium | reverse complement strand
ATGTCGGTTGGCACCGGTGTGTCGGCAACCATGATGATCGCTTCAAGTGCTCGCTTGATCTCGGCAGACATGAGAAACCCTTAGCCGTCGTAGTTATCGATGTCGGCGAGGTCCGCGACACCAATGGCCGGAGAACCGACCCAAATAATTTCGATATCGCCAAATGCAGCAGGCTGATCGAGCTCAATAAAGCCCTGCTTGAAAAGCTCAAGCACAGCGAGAAACCGAACGACGATCTCGAGTCGTTCCACCAATGTTTCGGTGAGACGCCGGAACGACACGCGCCCGAATCGCGGGAGTTCATCAACAAGCTCTTCGACCGCCTCGCCAACGCTGACTCGAACACTATGGATGTGCTCGACACTCACGACGGGAACTGGCTTCGGGGTCATTGCACGGATGTACGCAGCCCGCACATCGTCGATATCGACACCTTCAAGAAGATCGGGTGCGAGTTCGAGGTACCGCTCGTCGAGGCCGGCGCGGCGCGGCACGCAGAGTGCGGCGTTGTCGAACAGCTCTGAAAGAACATGCGCCGCATCTTTGAAGGTCTTGCAATCGAGGAGACGTGCGATGAGGAGGTCGCGCTCTTCCCAGAGCGAGAACTCGTCATCGAGGTCGATATCGGAATCCTCCGGAAGAAGCCGCTTGCACTTCAACTCCACGAGCGTTGCCGCGATGAGGAGGAATTCAGTCGTGATCTCGAGATCGAGATGTTCGAGCTTTTCGATTTCGACGAGATACGCATCGACGATGCGCGCTAGTGAGATCTCGTAGAGATCCACCTGCTCCCGAAGGATCAGGTGAAGCAGGAGGTCGAAGGGACCCTCAAAGACTGATGTCTGGACCTCGTATGGCACGGGTTCACGATAGAGGGGTCTGAAGGGGTCGAAGTGCATTCCATTCCCGGTGCCCCGGCTCGTCCCTCTAGCATCGGCCGCCATGACGCGTGTGTTCTCGGGCATTAAGCCCACCGGTCCGGTCCAGCTCGGCAACCTCCTAGGGGCGCTGCGCCATTGGGTCGCAGACCAGGACGAGGCCGACACCATCTTTTGCGTCGTGGATCTGCATGCCCTGACCGTGCCCCAGGATCCGGCAGAACTGCGAACCCGTACCCTCGAATTGGCGCAACTTCTGCTGGCGATTGGCATCGACCCGGCTCGTTCAACGTTGTTTGTTCAGAGCCATGTTCGCGAACACGCTGAGCTCTCGTGGCTCATGGAGTGCACCGCGTCATTCGGCGAACTGCGCCGCATGACGCAGTTCAAGGACAAGAGCGATAACTCTGACTTCGTTTCCGCTGGATTGTTTACGTATCCAGCCCTCATGGCCGCAGACATCTTGCTGTATGACACCGATCGCGTTCCGGTGGGCGACGATCAACGGCAGCATCTTGAACTCTCTAGAGATCTCGCGATTCGATTCAACAGCCGCTACGGCGACACCTTTGTTGTGCCCGAGGCCGCCATTGCGAAGATCGGCGCTCGCGTCATGGATCTTCAACATCCAACGAAGAAGATGTCGAAATCCGAGGACTCACCGCAGGGAACAATTCTGGTCCTTGAAGATCTTGACGCCGTTGCGAAGAAGATCAAACGAGCAGTCACCGATACCGATACCGATGTTCGCTTTGACCCGGCCGAGAAACCCGGCGTTTCGAACTTGTTGTCGATCCTGAGTGCATGCACGAACACTGCACCCGAGACACTTGCTGAGTCCTACTCACGTTATGGAGACCTGAAAACTGCGGTGGCCGAAGCTGTCGTGGAAACGCTGCGTCCGATTCAGGATCGTTTCAACGAACTTGCAGCAGACCCAACCGGCACCGCTGCGATCCTCGCCGCGGGGGCAGACAAAGCGCGAACGATTGCCGGACCCGTTCTTGAACGAGCCCGAACCAACATCGGTCTACTTCCGCAGCGTTAACCGCGACGA
>JALQSZ010000346.1 GCA_023264135.1 Acidimicrobiales bacterium | reverse complement strand
TGTTTGCCTTCGGGTCCGCCGAGCATGCACGCGTAGGTGTTCATCGAGGTTTCAACTTCGTCGAGAACAACGCCGCCTTCGCCGATTCGCATGAGACGCGGTGCCAGCGCATTTGCGATCCAGACCGCTCCTTCGGCGTCGAGGCAAATGCCATCGGGCGCGGCCATATGCCCAGACAGATCGGCCCACACACGGCGATTCGAAAGTGATCCATCAGCAGCGATATCGAATGCCGTGAGTCGAAGTGCGAGTGTTTCCGCCACGATCATCGTTTTGCCATCGGGAGTGATCACCATGCCGTTCGGAAAAATCAAACCGTCGGACGCAACGTTGATCGTGCCATCGGCATCAACGCGACACATCACGGTGGTGAGTGAATCGGGATCAGCGAAGAGGCCTTCGATCCCCTGCTCTTCGAGAAAAATTTCGTAATCAAAACCGAAGTTGCCGATGTAGGCGCGACCGTGTGAATCGACGAGCAAATCGTTCGCGTGCCATGTGAAGTGGTTTCCCAGATCGGCGTGCACCGACAGCGTCGTGCCATCCCAACGCATGAGCTTGCGATCAAGCATCGAGGTCACAAGCAGGTCGCCGTTGGGCAACCATCCGAGGCCCGAGGGCTGCGACGCCACTTCAACAATGCGTTCGTCGTTGCCATCGAGGTCGATGGCGTGCACGGCGTGATCGTAAAAATCGGAATACCAAAGGCGCCCCTCGTGCCAGCGGGGCCCTTCACCAAAGAACAATCCGTCTCGAAGAATTCGCGCACTCATGACGGCAACACCGCGTCTTTGACGACTGTGCGCAGATGAACTGCATCGGCTTCCAAAATGTTGCCTTTCCCTACTGCGTCGTCGAGTGAAGCGATCCAAGACGTGTCGAAGGCAGGACGACCGTTAGGAAGCGCCCACGATGCAAACGCCGCCGGTGGGGGCGTCACCGTCGTGCCAAACAAACTGCACAAAACCGACGAGGTTTGGCCAAGACCAGAGAGGGTAGCGACAGGTACATCAACCTGTGGTGTTCGAATGCCGCCTTCGACATTGCCTTTACTGTCGAGAACAAATTTCCTGTCAGCAATTGTGAGCAATGGTTTTGATTCGGGCGCTTGGCCGGTTCGGATCCAGTTGTCGAGTGAATTGATTGCCGAACGCAACACGTAGGTATGTGGCCCGGCGTTGATCGGAATCGGACAGGAGATCAGACCCGCATACAACGACGAAGGCGGGGTGAGCATCGCTTGAAACAGCGCAACGTCTCCGGCACCATCACCGTTGTCGGTGTCGCCGATCCCAAGGTTGTACGCATCGGCATGCGCGGTTCCGGCGACTTCCCACGTGTGCACCATGTCGGAATCGGGTTGGCGCGCACCAACGAAGTTGAGGCCCTTGCCCAACATGTCGGTTTCCGATTGGAACTGCAGTACCGGAACATTGAGGTCGGTACGGATGCGCTGATCGGTGGGCATAGTCACGCCATCGTTCAGCGGAGCACCGGAAGTGCCGCGACTGTGAATGAGGTAGCCATCCCAAATCTCGTTATTCGGTGCAAACGCATTCACATACGTCGTAAGACGAAACGCCGATTGCGATTCACCGATGGCAATGACGCGCTCCGGCTGCAATCCACCAAGCAACACATCGTTCGCAAACCACACCGCGGCACCGGTTTGTGTGTACATGTCATAGGAGTACTGATCGCCAGGGTGCACAAGCGATGCATATCGACCGGGATCGGCAGCTTTGAGTGTCATCCCCGCAGCGAGCCCTAATGACGGACCGCCATCGATGCCGACGACCTGCGCAGAAAGTCCGACCCACGCGTATCCCTCACGAATGAGTTCAACATGCGCGTACGTCCAATCTGGTCCGGCATCGAGACCACCGGACACGTTCAACCATTCAACGACAACGTTCCCGTTGAACTTCGAAGGATCAATT
>JALQSZ010000345.1 GCA_023264135.1 Acidimicrobiales bacterium | reverse complement strand
CCGTACCCTCTGGCAGCTTGCTTATGATTTCGTCAAAAAGCTTTTTCTGATCCGGTGTTAGTGGTGTTGCTGGCTTTACTATTGGGCCTTCGCTCTCCAATTTAATCACCCTGCGTCTTGAAGGCTCATCTGTGCCTTGTATTTTCTTTTGTGCCTCTGATTTTCTCCTGCTCATATCTCCAAATACCAGTTTAGTAAATACTTTGTGATGAAAATTGACTTCCAAAGATTATAGCCAAGAATTAGCACAATTAAAATCTTAGTTTCGTGCCTATCAACAAATCTTTCAAGCCAAGGAACCAACTTAATGCCACTAATAAGCATCAAAAGCCCAAACCCAATACCGATAGATAGAAGCTCGAAAACAAAGATCGCTATCATTAAACCAAAGCTGTAATTCATAGAAATTTGTTGTGTTTGTAGTTATGCAAATAAAAAAGGCAATTGCAGCAACAGTTTCGTATGAGTTCATTGAGAAACCGTTTCGTCGTGCAAGGAATGCGCGCAAAGTCGCATTGGTCTCAATTTTGGGGATGGCGGTTGCGCTGTGTGCTGTTTGGGTGATTTCTCGACCAGTCGCTGCGCCGGCCACCGAGTTCTCAACGTCTGGTGCTCCGGCCGACGTGGCTGCGCCTGGTGCCATTCGCGTTCTGTGGCTTGGGGATTCGGTGGCGTGGGTGCTCGGAGGCGGGCACCTCGATTTTCCGCATCCGATTGGCTACGACTCTCCGTTCGATAGCAACAAGGTGCTCATTTGGAACAAGGCGGATTACGGCTGCCCGCTGATTCGTTATCCGCAACGTTCGTTCAATGTCGTGAAGCAGAACACCGGCTGGTGTGTTGAACGAGAAACGCAATGGGCGCCGCTCATCAACGAATTCAAGCCTGATGCGGTGGCGTGGTCATCGACCTTGTTCGATACCTATGACATCAAAGTTGATGGTCGCTGGGTGACGTTTGGCTCGCCGGAGTGGACGGCGATCTACAACGAGAACCTTGAATCAGCGCGACAAATTGCGACTGCTTCAGGCGCGAAGTTCATGTTGGTATCGCAACCCGATCCCTTGGCCGATCCTTCACAATCTGGTGACGGTCAAGAGTCGTTGCTTCCCGCGAATATTTGGAGATTCGGATTCGTGCGCGATCTGCAGCGCAAATTCGCAGAAGCTCATCCAACTGACACGGTCTTTGTCGATCTCCAGCCGATTGTTTGCCCGAACGATTCGTGTAAGGGAGTCATCGTTGACCCCAAGGGGACACGGCCCGACGGTGTTCACTTCACGAAAGAAGCGGTGCTTGCGATCGCACCGCAGGTTCAGGCGGCAATCGAAAAAGCAATGGGTCGTTAAATCTGGATGAGTCGACCGAACTCGAGGACTCGGTCGGCAGGAAGCCCGAAGTAGTGCTGTGGATCTGTGGCGTTTCGCTGCATGATCGCAAATACTTCTGCCGGAATGCGTTTGATCGCGTTTGATTCGCCCGCTTCAACATTCATGGTGTGAAAGACGAAGGTGCAGGTCTCTGGGTTGACCTCGGGGTGTGTGTCGTGCACGCGATTCACGACATCGAGAAGATCGGGACGTTCCATGTAGCCATAGGTCGCGGTCACATCGATCATTTCTCCGGATTCAACCGAAAGACGAGTGGCGTTATCGACATGGGGAGTATCTGCAGTCTTCAGATGCACGATCACCGTGACTTCGTTGATCGCGTGGACCAGAGCGAAACGTTGGGAGAGCGCGATCGGAATTCCGTCCTCGACAGTTGGGTAGACGGCGACACCTGGTGTCTTCACGACACTTCCCGATGCGAGAAGCGCAGGAAGTTCTTCGATGTCGGACTCAAGTGCCTCCATGCGATTCAGCAGTCGTTTGCGACCCCATTGCCATGTGCTGAGCATCGCCACGATGACTGCGGCGATCGCCAGTGGGAACCAACCGCC
>JALQSZ010000344.1 GCA_023264135.1 Acidimicrobiales bacterium | reverse complement strand
TTCGATCTTCCGCCGGAGTGACCTCAGCGCTCTGACAAGGTCAGAGCATCACGATGACGCGGCCGGTCGTGTTCCGGGATCCCATCGCTTCCATCGCGGCGGGGAGATCTTCGAAACTCGGTGCGCTTCCAACAACTGCGCGCACGGATCCGGCTTTCACGAGTTCAACGATGTCGGCAGTGGCCAGTTCGCCGAGTTCGCGCGGAGCGACGTTCCATCCCATGCCCTGTTTGATCAATCCGATCATGTCGTCCGATTGATAATTGAGCAGGACACCGCAAAGTTTGAAGTTCCCCATGATGACTTGTCGAGGAACGATGAACTTTTCGTCGGCCACAACTTTGTTCGATGCAAAACCCATCATGAGATAGGTGCCGTTGTAGGCAGTGCATGCAAATGAATCGGCCATCACGGCTTCACCCACGTTGTCGAACACAATGTCGACACCAAGGTTGTCGGTGTCAGCGAGGACGATGGATTTGAAATCTTCGGTCAAATAATCGATCGCAACATCGGCACCGAGCTCTCGACACAGCGCAACTTTTTCCGGCCCACCGGCAGTCGCATATACGCGAGCGCCGAACGCCTTCGCGAGTTGGATTGCCGCAGAACCTGAACCACCAGCGCCGGCATGAATCAAAACCGTATCGCCCGCTTTGAGCGCTGCACGGTCGATGAGGCCAAGCCAGGCCAAGTGGAATGGAAAGAACAGCGCTGCCGCATCGGGAAGAGGAATGGCTTCATCGATTTCAAACGCCGCGATCGTTGGACAGATGGCGTACTCAGCAAAACCACCGAACGCTTGCTTGGTGACCGCAGCGACTCGCTTGCCCAACCATTCTTCGGCACCCTCGCCACATGCGTCGACAACGCCGAACGCTTCCATGCCCGGGCTGTAAGGAAACTCGGGCCGGACCATCATGTTGCCGCCCGTGATTCGTTCGAGATCGTTGAGGTTTAAAGGGATGGCCTGTGCCTTCACTCGCACTTCACCAGGACCGGGTTCGGGAACCTCAACCTCATCGAGCCGCAGCACCTCGGTCGGTTGGCCGTATTCATGTACTCGCCACGCACGCATCGTTGCCATTCGTCCCCACATCCCCTCGTTCGTAGCGACGAACGCTAGACCGCGACGCTGGTTCATGGACGAGAGTTCGCGCCTCGGCGTAGATTTTGCATTCCGCCCTATCGGGAAGTGACCCGCATGACGTTCGATCCACTTGGCGATGTGGTTTCAAGCCAATACGAGAAATGGGTCTACCCCGAGCCAATCACTGACCTCCCTGGTTGGATGGCAAACAATTGGCAGTGGTTCGACCCGAGCATTGCGCATCGCATGTACTGGCCCGATCGCGACTCGGTGTCTGGTCTCGACATCCTGATCGCTGGATGCGGAACAAATCAGGCCGCGGTGTTTGCGTATGGAAACCCGGAGTCACGTGTTGTTGCGATTGACGTCAGCCAATCGTCTCTTGACCACCATCATCGGCTCAAGAACACCTACGACCTCAAGAACCTTGAGCTCCACCGCTTACCAATCGAGAACTTGCACTCGCTGAATCAGAGTTTTGATCTGATCGTTTCGAGCGGTGTGCTGCATCACCTCGCCGATCCGCTCGTTGGTTTGAAGTCGCTCGCGAATTCGCTCCGTCCCGACGGTGTTGTCGCCATCATGTTGTACGCGACCTACGGCCGCGTAGGAGTCGAGATGATGCAGTCGGTGTTTCGTGAGCTCGGACTTCAACGCGATGAAGCGTCAGTGGCGATGGTCCGCGACGCACTCGGATCACTCCCCGTAGGGCATCCACTTCTGAGCTATCTCGAAATCGCTCCTGACCTTTCTTTCGATGCTGGACTCGTCGACACCTTTCTTCACGGTCGCGATCGCTCCTACACCGTCGAACAATGCCTTGAACTCGTCGACAGCGCTGGCTTGGTCTTCCAGGAATG